>JBNKOQ010000243.1:0-5723 GCA_050294735.1 Roseibium sp.
ACCGGCACGCATTTGAGCCATCAGCGCACGGAAGCCGCCGTTTTGAAGGCTCTGAAGCTGGCCCGCGAAAATGGCGCCCGCACAGC
This sequence comes from Roseibium sp., assembly GCA_050294735.1. Classification (GTDB taxonomy): domain Bacteria; phylum Pseudomonadota; class Alphaproteobacteria; order Rhizobiales; family Stappiaceae; genus Roseibium. Next base: position 87 of record JBNKOQ010000243.1, read on the forward strand.
CCTCGACATCGACTACCGGCCCAACCTCTGGGGTCTTTCCGGGCATGGCGATGGAGAAAACCGTTTCATCGCCTCCGACAAGGTGACAGCCAAGCTGCAGTCCACCTTGCACTTCTTCGATCTCATTGTCGGGACGGAAGAGGAATTTCATATCGCAGGCGGCACCACTGATACGATCCAGGCGCTGCGCAACGTGCGAGAGGTGTCGGCGGCCACTTTGGTCTGCAAACGCGGCCCCATGGGCGCTGCGGCCTTCGAAGGCGATATTCCCGCTTCGCTGGATGACGGGATCTCCGGCCCTGGGTTCCCGATTGAGGTGTTCAACGTTCTGGGCGCCGGCGACGGCTTCATGTCGGGTCTTTTGAAGGGCTGGCTGACGGAAAGCGACTGGGTCACAAGCCTGACCTACGCCAACGCTTGCGGCGCTTTCGCAGTCTCGCGTCATGGCTGCACGCCTGCCTATCCGAGCTGGGAGGAGCTGCAGTTCTTTCTCAAGCGCGGTGTCAAAACGCGCGCGCTGCGCAAAGACAGCGAGCTTGAACAGATCCACTGGTCAACCAACCGGACTGGCGACTGGCCGGAAATGCGTGTCTTTGCCTTCGATCATCGTCTTCAACTGGAAGAAATGGCAGATGTTGCCGGTGCGGACCATGCGCGGATAGGAGACTTCAAAAAGCTTTGCCTGAAGGCGACACAAGATGTTGCCGGTGATGACAAGGGCTATGGTCTGCTCTGTGACAGCCGCCACGGCCGGGAGGCGCTTTATGACGCTGCCGGCACAGGCCTTTGGATCGGTCACCCCGTGGAATGGCCGGGCTCCCGCCCTCTGACCCTTGAACCCGAAATCGGTCCTGACTTTGGCGGCCTGTCCGAATGGCCGGCCGAGCATGTTGTCAAGGTGCTGTGCTTCTGCCATCCGGACGATCCTGCGGACATGCAACAGCAGCAGGAGGACACCATCCAGCGCCTCTTCGCCGCCAGCCGCCGCAACGGTCTGGAATTCCTTCTCGAAGTCATTCCCTCGAAGGTTGGGCCTGTTGACGACGACACAACAGCGCGGATCATTGAGCGCATGTATGATATCGGAGTTTATCCGGACTGGTGGAAACTGGAACCGATGATATCCGGAGAAGCATGGGCAAAGGCCTGCTCTGCGATCACGGCAAACGATCCGCACACCCGGGGAATTGTCGTGCTGGGGCTGGATGCTCCGGAGAAACAGCTTGCGGCAAGCTTTGCGGAAGCGGCCCGGTTCGATTTGGTCAAGGGCTTCGCGGTAGGACGTACGATCTTTGCCGACGCGGCACGCAAATGGCTGGCGGGAGAGATGAGCGACGGTGATGCGGTCGCCGATATGAGCAAGCGGTTTGCGCGCCTGTGCCAGATCTGGGACGACGCCCGCCTAGAACAGCACAATAAACTTTAGTTTTTCAGGGAAACGAGCAATGAGCACGATCCGCCTTACAGCTGCACAGGCAATGGTCCGCTATCTTATCGCGCAGAAAAACGAAGACGGTGACCCGGTCATACCAGGCTGCTGGGCCATATTCGGCCATGGCAACGTCGCGGGGATGGGCGAGGCACTGGAAGGCGCCGGCGACCAGTTCCCGACCTGGCGTGGCCACAACGAACAAGGCATGGCACACGCGGCTATTGCCTTCGCCAAAGCAAAAAACCGCAAACAGGCCATGGCGGTGACAACCTCGATCGGCCCTGGCGCGACCAATATGGTCACCGCGGCTGCGCTCGCTCATGTCAACCGCCTGCCGGTGCTGCTGATCCCAGGTGATGTCTTCGCCAACCGGGCGCCGGACCCGGTGCTTCAGCAAATCGAGGACTTCGACGATGGCACGGTTTCCGCCAACGACTGTTTCCGCCCTGTCAGCCGCTACTTCGACCGGATTGTCCGGCCCGAACAGCTGTTGACGGCCCTGCCCCGCGCCCTGTCGACATTGACGGATCCGGAACGCTGTGGCCCAGTCACCCTGGCATTTTGTCAGGACGTCCAGGCAGAAGCATTCGACTATCCAGCCAGCTTCTTCGAAACGAAAACCTGGCATCGCCGCAGGCCGCGTCCGGATAACATGGAATTGCGCCAGGCCATCAAGGCTATTCAGGCCGCGGAGAGCCCGCTGATCATTGCCGGTGGGGGCGTTCTATATTCCGAAGCCTGCGACACCCTCAAAAACTTCGCGGAGACGCACGGCATTCCGGTCGCCGAAACCCAGGCAGGGAAGTCGTCCCTGCCCTGGGATCATCCGCTCAATCTCGGCTCCGTCGGTGTCACCGGGTCCTCCGCTGCGAACACTGTCGCCGAAAACGCGGATCTGATCATCGGTGTCGGCACCCGGTTTCAGGATTTTACCACAGGGTCATGGGCCTTGTTCAAGAACCCGAACCGCAAGATCCTGGCCATCAACATTGCGGCCTACGACAGCGCGAAGCATAACGCCCTGCCGCTGATTGCCGATGCAAAGGTCGCGCTGGAGAGCCTTTCCGAAAAACTGAAAGGTCATCGGGTCTCCCTCCAGCGGCTGAGCTCAAGGCTGATTGGCTGGCTGCCGTCGACGCGGCAACCGCCGCGCCGGGGGGCAATGCCCTGCCGACCGATGCCCAAGTGATCGGCGCTGTGCAGCGCGCGACCAGCGACAACACGATCCTGCTGTGCGCAGCCGGCGGTTTGCCCGGCGAACTGCACAAACTGTGGAAGCCTTCGCACCCCAACAACTACCATATGGAATATGGCTATTCCTGCATGGGCTACGAAATCGCCGGCGGCGTCGGCGCCAAGATGGCCCATCCGGACAGGGACGTGGTCGTCATGGTCGGCGACGGCTCCTACATGATGATGAACTCCGAGCTGGCGACCTCGGTGATGCTCGGCCAGAAAGTCATCGTCGTTCTGCTGGACAACCGCGGTTATGGTTGCATCAACCGGCTGCAGATGGCGACTGGTGGCAAGAGCTTCAATAATCTTCTGGACACCGCCCGTCATCAGGTGCCAAGCGATATCGATTTCGCGGCACACGCCGGATCCATGGGAGCTATTTCCGAGAAGGTCGGCAGCCTTGCGGAGCTTGAGCAAGCCGTGCTCCGGGCTCGCAGTTCCGAGCGTTCCCATGTTATCGTGATCGACACCGATCCGCTGCCCTCGACAGACGCTGGCGGTCATTGGTGGGACGTCGCGGTTCCCGAAGTATCGCAACGTCCGGAAGTAAACTCCGCAAGACAGACCTACCTGGACGCACTGACCCACCAGCGCCCTTCAGACTAAGGCTAATTTGAAAGCTAAATCCATGATCTTCTATGGAACCAATCCCATTGCCTGGTCCAATGACGACGACCAGACCCTTGGCGCGGATATTCCCTTGGAAACCTGCCTGCGTGAAACCGGGGAGATCGGCTTCGATGGCATTGAAAAAGGCCACAAGTTTCCGCTGGAACCAAATGCCTTGAAGGCCGTTCTGGAACCGCACGGGCTGCGGTTCGTATCTGGCTGGCACTCGCTCAATCTGCTGATCCATTCGGTAGAGATGGAAAAACACGCCATTCAGCCGCATCTGGATCTTTTGAAAGCCATGGGCTGCAAGGTCTGCATTGTGTGCGAGACATCCAATGCCATTCACGGCAAGGACGATATTGCCGTCAATGACCGCCCTCACCTGTCGGAAGGAGAGTGGAAGGCGTTCGGTGCCAAGGTCGAGGAAGTCGCAAAATACTGCGCCGACCAGGGCATTACGCTTGTCTATCACCACCACATGGGAACCATTGTCGAAAGTGAAGCTGAAATCGACCGGTTCATGGACGTCACCGGGCCGGCGACAAAGCTGCTGCTTGATACAGGGCACACTTACTTCGGCGGAGGCAATCCCGAGGCTGTGGCACAGCGGCACATGGGCCGTGTTGCCCACATTCACGCCAAGAACGTCCGCCCGGACATCATGAAGCAGGTGCGCGACGAGAACCTCAGTTTTCTAGAAGGCGTCCGGCGCGGAGTCTTCACGGTTCCTGGCGATGAAGACGGTGGTGTTTCCTTCGAACCGGTCCTGAAGATTGCCGCCGATCATGGTTATGAAGGCTGGCTGGTTATCGAGGCCGAGCAGGATCCAGCGGTCAGAAACCCGTTCAAGTATCAATCCATGGGCCTGAAGGCCCTGAAGAGCATGGCCCGCGATGCAGGCCTCGACAAAAACCAGGGAGCCAACTGATGGCTGATCTACTTGTCAAACCAAATGGCACCACAGGCAAGGTTCACGATATCACGGCGGAAAGCGCCGGATGGGGATATGTCGGTTTTGGCCTCTACCATCTGAAGGCAGGGGAAAAAGCAGGGGAAGACACCGGCGACCGGGAAGTCATTCTCGTCCTTGTTGAAGGCAAAGCCGAAATCACCGGATCCGGCCAGTCCTTTGGCGAACTCGGTGAGCGCATGAGCGTTTTCGAGCGCAAAAAACCGGCCTGTGTCTACGTGCCGAACGACAGTTCATGGACCGCAACGGCAACAACCGATTGCGTCCTGGCGGTCTGCACAGCACCTGGCAAAGGCAACTACAAAGCCAGGGTTCTGACGGATATCGAACCTGTCACGCGGGGCAAGGGTTCCAATACCCGTCATATTTATCCGATCGCCATGGAAGAGAGCGACGTCGCCGATAGCCTTCTGGTGACAGAGGTTTTCACGCCTGCAGGCAACTGGTCGTCTTATCCTCCGCATAGGCACGACGAGGACAACTTCCCGGATATGACCTTTCTGGAAGAATCCTACTATCACCGCCTGAACCCGGCTCAAGGGTTTGGTTTTCAACGCGTGTTCACAGAAGACGGCGAGCTGGACGAAACCATGGCGTTTTCGGACGGCGATGTGGTGCTGGTTCCCAAAGGGCACCATCCCTGCGGCGCACCGCATGGCTATGAGCTGTATTATCTCAACGTCATGGCCGGGCCGATGCGCAAATGGCGGTTCCAGAACCATCCCGACCATGACTGGATCGCCAAGCGCGACGCCGGCTGAGGCCGGGCACCAATACGGGCAATTTTTCTCAACCGGCGTCAGAACACCTGATGCCGGTTGAGCGCTTTAAACCTCTGCCAGGTGAACCCGCGTGCCAGCGGTGGCCACTGCGGTTCCAAGTTCCCCCTCGGGCCGGGCGTCGGTTACAAGAGAAGAGAAGGCCTGCAAAGGGGCGAAGCAGACCAGCGCGTTCTGGCCGAATTTCTCGCCGTCGATCAGCAAATGGCTTTCCGAGCATCGCTCCATCATGGCTGTCTTGACTGCCGCGAAGTCCCGGATGGCCTCCATTGGCCCGCCACTGTCCAGGCCCGACGCCCCCAGAAAGCAGGCATCGGCTTTGAAAGTCCCGATGAATTTCAACGTCTGCGGACCGGTCACTGCGGTTTCTGAGCGCAAATAGTTCCCCGGACAAACAATCACGTCGGCAGCGTCGCTCTGCCCAAGTTTCATGGCGATGCTCAGGCTGTTGGTGATCACCGTACAAGGTGTGCCCTGATAGGCCAGGAAACGGGCCATCTGATAGGTTGTTGCCCCGCTGTCGATCATGATCGACGCGCCCGGGGTCACCAGCGCGGCCGCAGCCCGGCCGATGCGTTCCCTTTCCGCCAACCGCTCCTGGTTGCGTG
>JBNKOQ010000244.1:0-301 GCA_050294735.1 Roseibium sp.
TGCCAGCCAGCGGCGGGATGCCCAGATCATGATCCGCCACCCGAATTATTCAGGTCTGCAGCGCGACCAGATCACCCAACTGTTTATCGCCGCCCAGTTCATAGACCGGATTGAGGTCCGGCAAGGCGACGAGATGCTGTTTACCATCGAAGACGGCATTTCAATGTCGGAGAATCCCGTCATCCGGTTTTCCTATCTGGACAATGGCTCGGACAGCCTGACGATTTTCGCAGAAGACACAGAAGGCAACAGCTGGCAGAGAACGATCACCAAGGGTGCCGCAACCTGAGCACTTGAGCGA
>JBNKOQ010000244.1:311-5703 GCA_050294735.1 Roseibium sp.
GGCTCCGGCCTTATCCCGGAGCCGATCGGGGGATGCCGATTTCAGGCCCCTTTCGTATGACGCCTTGACGGGATCGCACAAGCTTTGCTGGTTTCGCCGTCTTGGATGCGAAGCCACCGTGGCCAAAACAATCCTATGGGACCCTAGGTCAGAAGCAGAGGATGTCTGCTTCGGCCTGCGCCCGCCGCAAGGTTGCCACCAGGGTTTTGGCCATTGCCGCGGTGCGGAAGATCGACATTCTCTCACCGCCGACGAGCTGAAGGGACAGAACGGTTTCCGCCTCGACGTATTTTTCATAAGGCAGGATCGAGGCGATAACGTCGATCGAGCAGGAACACTTGCGCAACGTGTTTCGATCCTGACCATTGGTCGCCATGCAGCCGAAAACATAGTCGGCCCGTGCCTCGGTCGGATAGTCGTTCAGGCTCTGCGCGACGGTTTGCGCGCCCACCGGCGCTGCGGCAACGGTTGCAGCGAAAAACAGGCACCCCACGAGCCCTCCGCGAAGGGAAAATGCTTTGTCAGCGCGGGTCATCACCGGTCCGCCTCCGTAGTCTCCAGCACGATGGCATTTGAATAGACCGGCGCGTTGGCGGTCCCTGCTTTCGCTGTCAGGGCGTAATACCAGCCGGGAACATCTTCCGACATGGTTATTGTCAGTGACAGATCCTCAAAGCCTTTCATGCGGGCCCGGTTGGGATCGTCGCTGAAGGGATGAAGGGTTATCGATTGCGCCTTCACCTCCCGACCGTCAATGGTCATCGTTTCGTCTTCAATCGGCGCCTCCTCGACAAGCGCCGCCTTGACCCGATTGCGGATATAGAATGGACTGCCGCCAGCCGTATTGGCCATATCCCGAACGACGGTCTCGACAAAATACATGATCATCGGATTGCCGACGGTCGCGGGAAAGTCTCCAATCTTCCGGTGCCCGGAACCCGTCCGGAACTCCAGCTCGGCCATATCGTCCGGCGCAAAGGTCAGACTGATCGTTCCGCTGTTGGCTTTCCCGAGATCCTCATTGCCACGGATATCTACTGTGCGCTGATAGGTAAGTGCCGAGGTCCGCGAGACATCGTCAAGGGTTCCGGTTTTGAAGATCAGGTCGTAGATTTCGACCGCATGAGCAGGCACCGTCACGCCAAGATCAGAAAACCCCGCGGCGACAACACAAGACGCGGCGAATATGAAAGCCGGAACTCGGCGCATGTACTTCCTCCCAAACAATCTTTCGGGACGGACAGGCCGCCCTTTTCCGCTTAGCCTATCGATGCCGACGTTCCTGTCACTGCAGACTTTTGTCTGCGTCACCTGCGGTATTGAACCCGCTATCCAGCCTCCGTCCGGCGGGTCTTCCAGTCGATCAACGGTCTCAACCGTGACAGCTGGACGGGCTTTGTCAGGACCGTGAAACGATGGAGTACGCTGTCCTTGACGAGCGTCTCCTCCCGGCTCGCGGTAATCATGATGGCCGGCACATCGGCCCCCGTCGCCTCCCGGATCGCCAGAATGGTCTTGATACCGTTATCGTCCCCATCCAACTGATAATCCGCCAGTATTATGTCAGGCGCCATGCCGATTTCGCGAACCTGTTCCACCGCTTCGCCGGTTGAGGACGCGGTCAGGACGCTGCCGCCCCAGCTCTCGACCTTGCGTGCCGTTGCAAACAAAACATCCGGATTGTTCTCGACGATCAGCACAATGAGATCCATGTCATTCGGTTCGGCTCCCCTGTCCTCGATCTTGTCACGGTCAGCAACTTCAAGGGAGGGGGCCACCGGCAAGGTGATGGAGAACACTGATCCAACACCCGGTTTTGACCTGACCGAGACCGGATGCCCGAGGCGCCTGCAAGCCCGGTCGACAATGGACAGTCCCAGTCCCATCCCGAAACCGGCTCCATCCGAGTTCACGCGCGTAAACTCCGAAAACACCCGCTGCTGATCCTTCTTGGAAATCCCGATCCCGGTATCCCAGACTTCGAGGATCACCTTGTTCCCCCTGCGCCGGCAACCGGCCAGCACCCGTCCCCGCTCGGTATACTGAATGGCGTTGACCACGAGATTTTGCACCGAACGCAGCAGATAGCGCTGATCGCTCTCTACCCAAAGACTGCTTGGCACCACATCGAGGTAGATGTCCTTCTCCTCCGCCAATTGGGCATAATCTTCGTGAACCGAGCGCAGAATATCGCCAATGCAGAAGGTGCTTAACGTCATTTCCGTGCCGGTCGATTCAAGCCGGGAAATATCCAGCAGGGCATGCAACAGGGATTCAATTCCATTGAATGACCGGGCAAGCCGTTGAACAGTATCCTCAAGCGGTGTCCGATAGGCGCCTTCGCTCATCGTTGAGATCAGCAGTTTCGCCGCATTGATCGGTTGCAGCAGATCGTGGCTCGCCGCGGCAAAAAACTTGGTTTTCGAGGACACAGCCTCTTCAGCTTCTTCCTTTGCCAGGCGCAGTTGTTCGTCGACGATTGCCTGTTCTTCATTCTGGCGGCGCAAACGTTCGTTCACCTGCGTGAGAGCTGCGGTCCGTTCACGAACCCGCTGTTCGAGCAGCTCCGTCGTCTGGGTCTCCGCGGTAATGTCCATCACATTCATGATAAAGCCCTGGTCCGGCAGACCATGGACGCGCATGTCCAGTATCTCACCGCTCACATGCCGGACTTTCTTCTCAAGCCCCTCCCCGGCCCGGACCGTTGCCACCCAATTGGCCAGCTCCTCGCCCGGAGACGCGCTTTCCAGAAGCTTGTGCTTGACGATAAATTCGAGGATCTGATTGAAAGCCGTTCCCTTCCGCACCAGTGAAAACGGCAGCCGCAGCAATTCGCGGAAACGCTCGTTGTGGATTAGCAGCGTGCCTTCGGCCGAAAAGGTGCAGACCCCTTGGGTCATGTGATCGAAGGCGCCTTGCAGGAACACCGTCTGCTGATCGAGCAGCCGGTCTTTTTCCCACCGGTTCTGACGAACGATGCTGGTGATTTCGGTCGAGAGCAGAACGATCTTGCTGGATGAGGTGCGCTTGTGGGTGATCTGAAACCAGCGGTCTTTTACAAGCCCGACCACCGAAGGGTGATTGTGGGCATCAACACGGTTGCGTTCTTTCTGTCTGACTGCATTCTCGTCCCGAACCACATCCTTGCTCAGGTCCAACGCTTCGAAATAGGCGTCGAAACCCAGGCCAGGCACCACAAGATCCGCAATATCGGGCACCATTGTTTTGAATTGATCATTGCAGATTTCCAGTTTGCCCTCCGTGAAAAGCGCAAATCCGCCTTCCATGGCATCAAGGGCATCCGCAAGATTGCGCTCGGTTTGTTCACGGGCGTATTCGGCGATCTTGAGCTGGTTGCTCGCCCGCCCCAGCGTATCGAGCGCCTGCTCGAGATCGCGGGTCTTTTCCCAAACCTCGCCCTGCAAGGCGATTGCCGACTGAAACAGCGAGTATGCGGATCCGCCAACGTCATGCTCCCGGTTCGCGCGCTGGATCAGGGCTTCAATGATCTTGCTCTGACGTTCAACCTGTTGTTCGAGGGATTCACTTGGATCGATCAAAATATCACCCCGTCACCGGGCGGGAAAAACGCGACACCGACAAATGTCTGGTTCACATGCACACCAAGATGCTGTTCGCCATAGGTATTGAACCCAACAACGCGGTGTTTTTTCAGAACCTGGGATGCCTCACTCACCAGATTATTCTGCTCGATCTCCAGTTTGCGCAGGAAACAATCGAAGCCGAGGATGAAATCGGGCTCCTGCCCCTTCTCATCGGTTTGGGTCAGGCCCGTTTCGAGCGTCTCGAGGATTTCCGTTCCCTGGCCGAGCGTCAGGACCAGCCCGTCATCGATCGCGGAGAAGAACCAAAGCCCGTCATCTTCAGCAACTTGCTGGATTGCCCGGACGTGCCAGCTGTTGCCGTTGCGCACCAGCACGGGATTTTCCGCAAAGACCTTCGGCGACAGCTCATCAACCGTGCAGCCGACATAGCGGGCATATTCCTGTGCAGCGGGCGCTCCATTGATCTCGAGTACCCGCCTGTCGTCCGGAACAGCTCTCGTCACCACCATGCATTTCGATGTTGGCAGGAAGTGATCGAAGCCGATCCCGCGGAAACAAAGATCGGTTTCGAGCAGCAGAAGCAGAGCCGCATTGTTGTGAACCTCTCCACCGCGCAGGACAAAGGTCTCGTCGAATTTCAGCCCGTGCCCGGCAGACCCGCCGAATACGGGAACATCTCCAAGCCCGGCATCCAGCGCCGCGACCAAAAGATCTTCCTGCTTGGACAGCCCATCGGCGAAAACCAGCGCAATCCGTTTCCAGTTGGCGGTACGGGGAAAGCGCGACGCCAGCACGCGCGCCTGCGAGGCCGTCTGTTCTATCGAGGCGGCGTTGAGAGGCTTGATCAAAGCCGAGGAACACCGGAAATGACGCCGTGGAAAGGCTAGAAGCAGCAGAGCATTGTTGTCGTAGCCATCCGGTGTGATCTGACCCGCCGTCGTGCAGCCGAACACTGTCGTCGACGGCAAATTGGCCGTCAGTGCGGACGCCACTGCAGCGGGATCCAGGTAATCCGGGACAAAGACCATGACAAAGCAGATGGTATGAGCCGCGAAATCTCCAGCGGCCTCCCGAACCGCCTCTTCCGGATCAGTTGCGTAAGAGATGCCGATCTTTACCGTGGCTGGCTGACTGACCTCATGGACAGGCTGTATATTCATCAGATCACGTACTCACATCTGAACCGGAAGCAGCATTTTCAGCGTTGCCCGGCTATGCCCTTCAGTCATGTTCCGTTTGCACGGCCAGCAGTTAAGACTGCCCGTCTCAATGATTGTACACGGGTACCGGCGACACCCGCGGCATTGGTTAGCTCAACAGCGCACGGGCATCGACATCCGACATGTCCGACCGGCTTTCCAGGCTGGCACTGCGCACCATTACGGCCGCCTGAGTTCTGTTATTCACTCCGAGCCGGCGCAAAAGCGCGGTGATATGCGCCTTGACGGTCGCCTCCGCAAGCGAAAGCTCATAGGCAATCTGCTTGTTTGGCTTGCCGGCGCAAATCAGTTTCATAATGCGGTTTTGCTGAGGCGTCAGATCGGCAATCTTGTAGGCAATCTGCTGCGCCGTAAGATCTGACCTGGTTGGCCGTTTTGATGGGGTATAGCCAGGTGGCAGAAATCTGCGCCCCTCCCGGATATCCAGCAGAGCCTGCTGCAAGACCTTGTGTGAGGCGTCTTTTGGAATGAAACCGGCGGCACCCATGCTTTCTACCGCAACCCCGCAAGGAGCTGTCATGTCGATAACCGTCCGCGCAACACTGGTGGCCCTTCTCCTCATCAGCGCCTATCCCGGATCGGCTGCCGCGCAGGAGCGCGCCACCC
>JBNKOQ010000245.1:0-5697 GCA_050294735.1 Roseibium sp.
CCGGGAAAGTTGGCGTCGCCCTAGCACGAATGCAGAAAAATCAAAAGCCACGGCAGCAAGGAACCGAGGGAACCGCGCGAAAGAAACGCTATTCTTCCGGCATCCCGCCTGAATCCAAGCCGTCAGTATCCTCCGGCTCATCGAATGGCAGCTCTCCGGTCTTCATGAGCTCATCAAATTCGCTCGACCCGCGGCGGCTCAACTTCGACGTCGCTGTCCTGCGGAATTGCCACACCATGGACTGGCTGTCGTGCACCCGGCCATAAAGTACGATTTGCATCGTGGCCCGATGGCCATAGACGTCTGACAGATAGATGGATTCTTCCAAAGCCAGTTCGCATCCAGGTGCATCGAATTCCCAGGCCTCGCCATCGCGGCAGACCAGCAGAACCGCAGTGCCACTGCGCAAAAGCGAAGGCTTGACCGCAGGATGCAGGTGAAACCGGATAGCATATTGCTCTCCCAGTTCGCTTCCCTTGGCATCAACCGACAGGCTGTCGATACCGTCAAGAACCGTTCCGTCTCCGGAAAGCCGCATGTCTCTGGTGTGAACAATGCCGAACTGCGCCTTGTAGCCATCGTGCGACGCAGTTACGCGCACACCGGTCACATCATCTTCCCGCTCCACCGGCACATGCGCCGGTCCGGACACAACCGGCAAACCCAGCCAGCGGCCGAAGGGGTGATCGGCGAGAAAACGGCAGGATGATGTATCCTCGACTGTTGCCGTTGAGTGGGCCGCCGTCGACCGGCTGACCCTGCGCCACATGTCATTGGACCGTCCTGAGACACCACAATTGACAATAATCCGCTGCAAACCGGAGGAAAATTCGAACGACAGACATCCGGCATGGGCTTCCTCCGACACCGTCAGCGGCGGCGGTTTCCCCGTTTCCAGAAGAACCACCGATGTTCCGCCACTCAGTCGTTGATAGCCGGTATGAGGTACATTCGACGGCGGTGAGCCACGGGCATCATCATAAGCCATGATCGTGGCAACCAGATCATTCGGCGTCGACCCCATGCCGTTGAAATGCGCAAACGCACCATCACCATGACGAAAGAACCGCATCATCGGCATCATCCGGTCAACCGATTGAAGCATGACTTCCGGAAGCTCCAACCCTTGAGCAACAAAGGCCTGACGGACCGGTAGAAGATCGGCAAGGATTTCGATGATCGCCCGTGGATTGCGTGAAATATGCCCTCCATCCGTCAGGATCTGACGGTTCAGCTCCTGATCGAGACGGCGGATACTCTGGCGAACATACCGCCCCTGCCCCGAGATCGAAACACAGGCAGCCGCAATCGCCAAAGCAGCCTGAAGACGTTCAACGCCGTCATGAGTTTCATTGATCGTTCTGCGCAGGTAGCCGACCTGACGCGTCAGGGAGCGAAGGAACCGGTTATAGAAATCATGATCGCCGTCCTCGAGGATAAACGGGGAATGCGCCAGCCAGGACATGACCCTTCGCGTCACCACCGGCACTTCCCATCCGACAGCATGCCAGCGGTTGCAATGTTTCAGCCAATCGTTTGCCAGAGCCCGTGCATTTTGCCGGGAGATCCGGCTGTCCGCCGCCCGAAGGTCCCTCAGCCAGCCAAAGCCGTGGAGTTCACGCTGCCAATCCAGATGTTCCCCTTCCAGTTCAAAAGGAGAAGCTCCGTGCGTTTCGACCAGATGGCCCGAAAACAGAAACCGGCCACCATAAATGTCCGCGGCATTGGTTTCATCAGCCGTCCGCAGGTCCTGCGGCGCGATAAGAAGACGCGCGGAGCCGCCTGCCTGCGGCCGCAGACGAAAAAGCGGTCCACCGTGGATCCACCTCAGCACCTGCTGCCAGACATGAGCAGCCGCCAGGCGCCAGATGCGTCCCTTTTCAGCAGCGACACTCATGGTCAAGGCACCAATCCGCCGGATATCAGCCAACGAGCGTGGATGGGGAAGTTCCTCTTTTCATACGGCAACGCACCGTTAAGGTTAGCAATTTATTGCCATTATCAGTGCAGGAACGGTTTATGCCCAGTTAAAGTCGCTGCAATCGGGCCGCGAAAAATCCGTCAAGGCCACTTTCCGCCCCATCTTTTGACGCGGAATGGCAGGGCAAGGTCCTTAAATACCCCTCGGGAGTGATTGAGCTGGAGAGTCCGCCGATTTCATCCGCCTGAACCGGAAGCAGCTTGAGCCCATCCGATTCAGCGAGCAAGGCGGCAATCTGGTCTTCCCCTTCGGCCTTTTCCAGAGAGCACGTGCAATAGACCAAAAGCCCTCCTGGCTTCAGCCAGCCAATCACCCTTCGCAACAATTCCGACTGGATTTTGGAGAGTGTCTCGACGTCATAGAGCTGCTTCAGCCAGGGCACATCCGGATGGCGGCGGATCGTGCCGGTCGCACTGCATGGCGCATCCAGCAAGATTGCATCGAATGGTTCGTCTGGTTCCCATTCCCGAAGATCCGACGCCACAACATCCGCCGATAAATTCAAACGGGAAAGGTTCTCCGTGACGCGCTTCAGACGGCTTTTGGAAATATCCACCGCGGTAACGTTGGCTCCCGCCGCCGCGAGCTGCGCCGTTTTCCCGCCTGGCGCTGCGCATAGATCGGCAACCCTCTTGCCCTGCAGGTCTCCAAGCAAACGGGCCGGAAGAGATGCCGCGGCATCCTGGACCCACCAGTCCCCGTCCTGAAATCCTTCCAGCGCTTCGATGGCGCCCTTTTTTACCAATCGCACCGACCCGGCGCCGACCACGGTTCCGCCCAGCTTCTCCGCCCAGGTTTCGGGATCCGATTTGACGGTCAGGTCGAGGGCCGCTTCGCGGCTATGGGCTGCCGCCATAGCCCGCGCCAAATCTTCGCCATAGGCACCGGACCAGCTCTCGAACATCCACTCCGGCGTATTCAGCCGTGCCGCATCGAGATCGTCTGTCAGAGCTTCGCTTTCCCGTCCGAGACGGCGCAGGACTCCGTTGACCAGACCTTTATAGGGCCGGGCCCGCCGATCCATATCGGCATGATCCACAGCGAGCGAGACCGCGGCCCGGTCAGGCACATCAAGGTAGAGCATCTGGGCGATGGCAACATGCAGAATATCCAGAACACGGCCGGTCTTTTCGGGAATTTTGCGGTCCAGCAAGCGGTCGAGAATTTCCATGATCTCCCCCCTGTGGCGCAAGCAGGCGCCAAGGATCGCCCGTACCAGCGCGCGGTCGTTGGCCGCAAGCGCCCGGAAGCCGGAATGACCTGAGTTCAGATCCAGCTCGCCATCCAGCGGCCGCCGCTTGTAGGTGACATTCCCCAGAATGTCGGCAGCAGCTTTCCGTGCGGCAAAACCGGGCTTATCCCAGCGGTCATCAGAAGAATTCGATTTATCGGACGTCGAAGGGCGGGCAGGCTTGGCCAAGGTGTGTTCCGGTCTGTCATGAAAAAGGAAGCGCCGCCGACCATCACGCGGGCAGCGGCGCATTGCATTCATTTTAGGCTCAGGAAGAAAATCGCGAAAGCTCTTTCTGTCCTGCCTGCGGCATCATGGTTCAGGCGCTATCCCCACGGGCCTTTCGGACGCTGCGGCTGACGCGGCGCAGCACGGCCCCACGGGCCGTCGAATGGCGCATCGCCCGCGGCACGGGCATCCGCTACAGACGCCGAACCCCGGCCTCCCATCCCCGCATTGGCCAGCTTTTGCAAAGCTGCAATCCGGTTCGCTGTGGCCGGGTGCGTCGAAAACAGGTTATCCATCTTCTCACCGGACAACGGATTGATGATGAACATATGCGCTGTGGCCGGATTCTGCTCCGCATCCGGGTTCCGCACATGCTCCACGCCGCCCGCGATCTTGCCCAGCGCCGAGGCCAGCCAGAGAGGTTCTCCGCAGATTTCAGCGCCCATCCGGTCAGCGGCATATTCCCGCGTCCTGGAAATCGCCATCTGCACCAACATCGCCGCCATGGGGGCAACGATCATGGCAACCAGCACACCGACAAACCCGAACGGGTTGTTATTGTCCCGGTTTCCGCCAAAGAAAAAGGCGAAATTGCCCAGCATGGAGATGGCGCCGGCAAGCGTCGCCGTAATCGTCATGATGAGCGTATCGTGGTTTTTCACGTGTGCCAGCTCATGCGCCATCACACCGGCGACCTCCTGCATAGAGAGGGTGTTGAGCAGACCCGTCGTGGCGGCAACAGCCGCGTTTTCCGGGTTGCGGCCAGTGGCAAAGGCATTTGGCTGCGGATTGTCGATCAGATAGACCTTGGGCATCGGCAAGCCGGCATTGGCAGACAGTTGCCGGATCATCCGGTAAAGCTCGGGAGCGGTGCGCTCGTCCACCTCCTGCGCATGATGCATGCGCAAAACCATCTTGTCCGAATTCCAATAACTGAAGACATTCATGGCGGCTGCGATCATCAGCGCGATCACCATACCGCTCTGGCCACCAATCATGTAGCCGATGCCCATAAACAGAGCCGTCATGGCCGCCAGCAGCATTGCAGTGCGGATATAGTTCATTTCGTTTCGTCCACCTTGCCTCTGGAATCCGGATTTTGCATTCAGGATCGAGGCCCTATATAGCCTCAAAAGCAAAGTAGAAATGGTGACGGTGCGCCGATTGCGCAAGTTTCGGCTGTACCGGCCACCAAAATTCGGAACGGTAGAGCCCATGGCCGACGAGATTGCCAAAGCCCAGAACCCGGACTTCAAGATTGCCGCCGACGCGCCTTCCCTGACATCGCAAGTGGAAGAAACGCCGCGGCGCAGGTTTGAGGACCTGCCGCCCGCGGCCCAGCGCGCGCTGAGGGAAGCTGACGAACGGCGCAAGCAGATCGACGCAAAACAGGCTGCCATGCCCACCGAGCTGAACGGTCGCGGAGGACTGGAGCCAACCCGCTACGACGACTGGGAAATCAAGGGCCTGACCTCGGATTTTTGAGCCCTGAAAAGAGAATCGCAAGGCGACGAACACATGTCGAACGCAAAGTTCAAACATGTCAGCATGGTTGCCCGGAACGCGGATGCACTCGCGGAGTTCTATCGAAAGGTCTTTGGCTGTGAAGTCCTTCGCCCGAAAACGATTCTGACGGGTAAGAAGGTCGGCCAGGGAAATGGACTTCCACAGTCCGAGATCCTCTCCATCTGGCTCACTCTGCCAGGCGTAGACGGCCCATTTCTTGAGATCCACCAATATAAAGACCGGCAGGAAAGAGCCGTTCCAGAAGTGAACGAGCCCGGCTACAGCCACCTGTCATTCCAGGTGGAAGACATACATGCCACGCGCGCGCTCATCCTTCAGTCCGGCGGCACGGAACTCGGCGAGATCACCGACTTCGGAACCGCCGATGCCTCTATCTTGCTCGTGTACATACGTGATCCTGAAGGCAATATTATCGAGATCGAACAGCGCTAAAGGACGGAGAGGTCATGGAATGGATTGCCGCCGATGTGTCTTCCCCGGCATCGCAAGCGGAAGAAGCGCCACAGCGCAGATTTGAGGACCTGCCGCCCAGCGCGCGCTGAAAGTAGCCGAAGACCGGCGCAAGCAGATTGACGCCAAACAGGCCGCCATGGCAGAGAAAGTCGATGGCTGCGGCGGTCTGAACCCGAAGCGATATGATGACTGGGAAATCAAGGGGCTGACCATCAATTTTTAGGCTCAGGCGATATGATTGAAGATCTAAAAACAAGTTTGGCGGCCTGGGATGGCA
>JBNKOQ010000246.1:0-5681 GCA_050294735.1 Roseibium sp.
GATTGCCGAGATCACCGAAACGGAAGGCGCGTCCTATGTGGCAACTACGGGTTATGGGCTCAATGGCCAGCTTGCGTTTCTGCTGAAGGGCACTCTGCCGGTGCTGCAGCTCAACGAGCGCATCCGCTATGTCATGCAAAGCCCGCCCGATGCAGCTCTGTTCGAGGGGCGTGGCCTTTACGTCAGTGAAGAGCGGCGTGACAACAGCAAGAGACTTGCGGAAACCTATCGGACCGTCCGTCCTGTCGCTGTTCTGCCTAGAACAGTAAAAGGCGTTTTCCTGGAAAATCTGGTGGTCTATGTGGTGGAAGACCCGCTTTTCCTTCCACTTGAACCGGTCGAGGGCGGTCAAAGCGGCTGAACCTGGCGCGTAATATCACTCTGCCGGTTGAAAATTGCGCCGCAATGCCGCAGGGATAGAGATAATTCGCAGCAGTTTCCGCCGGACTTTACTTGCATGAAAAGAATAACCTTGGGCGCCCTGGATTATGGCCTGGCCTTTGGCGTCGACAGAACGCTTCGAGAGCTTCTGCTGGGCGGACGCCTGAGCGCCGTTGGCTGCATGGTGGCGGGCGATCTATGGACCCGTGAATTCAAACCGATGCAGGAAGTCGCCGGACAATTGGGCAAAAGAGCCTTGATCGGATTGACAGTGGCGCTCAGTGGCGACCGGGTCCGGCCCTTGAGCAAACGCATGAGCGAAGTCTACGGCGGGAAAATGCCTTCGCGCGCCCGGCTTGAGCGCAAGGCAATGCTGCGGCTGCTGCCCGATGAAATCCTGATTGGTGAAGTCCAGGCCCAGATTGAGGCCTTTGTGTCCAGGATGGAGAGGGAGCCGGATTTCATAGCCGTTCGGGAAGGTCTGCTTGACCGCACGGCAATCGTAAAGCTGGTGATTGCATCGCTGGTAAAGGCGAATTTCAAAACCAAGCCGTGGATTGTGACCTCCATGCCGCCAGGCTTGCACGCTGCGCGTTTGAAACGGATTGCCGCAAAAGCAGGTTTTGATGTTTTGCCCTGGGGCCCGCCTTTGCCGGAAACGGCAGACGTTGAAGAGCTGCAGCGCCTGCTGCGCTATCACTTCGACGGACACGCGGATATGACATTCGTCGCCTGCCTGCCGGGCGCGGCCGACGACAGGCTGAGACGAGAAGAGACGCGCGAGAAAATCGCAATCCGCGAGTGCCAGCGGCAAGTTCTTGCGAGCCCGCGTTTCTTCCGCACACTCGATGAAAAAGATGTATTTCTGAATTAGGAATTCGACTCAATTTTGCCCCGGAAACGAAAAAACGGCGCCGACGGGGACCGGAGCCGTTTTTCGTGGAGGTCAGGAAACGGTTTGGGCCCGTCCCCTTGCCTTTATATATGGGGCTAAAGTGCCGAAACACACGTGATGTGGGTCACAAAAATGATGTTGGCGGTGTATTTTCGATAAGAGAGTGCTTAGCCGGTAGGGGAGGGCTGACACAGTGGCCGAGATTCAGGAATTCCTGCGTAACAGTTTTTCTCTCGAGGGGCTGTCGAAGGAGCTTGCCGAGCAATTGGCCAGTCTGGCGCGTCCGATGAAGATTGCCGCGGGGGCTATTTTGTTCGAGAACGGCGATCCGGGAAACGGCTGTTATGCCGTTCTGGAAGGCTCCCTTAAGGTTTCGATCCTCTCTATTGACGGTGACGAGCAATTGCTTGCGGTGCTTGGGCCAGGAGACTTGGTCGGTGAGCTTGCGCTTCTCGACGGCCGTCCACGTTCAGCAACAGTCAGTGCGCTGAAAGCTGCTCACCTTGCCTTTATCGACAAGGCAGCCTTCGAAAGGTTTGCCGATGAAAACCCGGCGGTCTACCGGCATATGCTGTACATTGTCGGCAAGCGGCTGCGTCAGGCAAACGATGTTCTTGCCGCCCGCTCCTTCCTGCCATTGCCAGGACGTGTTGCCCAGACCTTGCTGCAATTGTCGGAGACTTTTGGAAAATCCCTCGAGGATGGCCGGATCCTGATCCATTACAAGCTTAGCCAGGCGGACATCGCCAATATGGCGGGGGCGGCCCGTGAGAATGTCAGCCGTGTTCTCAATGACTGGAAGCGGGTGGGGACGATCAGCCGGATCTTGGGGTATTACTGTCTCGAGCAGCCAGACCTCCTGAAACAGGCCGCGACTCTTTGACGGCAAGGCTGGATATAAAATCGCTGCCGGATCCTGGGATCCGTCCGATAGGGCGTTCTCCCTTGGGTTTCGGTTTTCCCAATGTGAATTCGCCTTTTACGCCATGCGCTCTTGCCGCCTGACGCGTAGCCGGTAGTCTCGGAATGAACCTTATTCGTGTTGGGAGAGAAACGTGAGCACTGGTGATCAGAGCGGAGATGCCGCCGAAAAGCCTCATGGCGAATTGACGCTACGGACCATGGCCATGCCGGCAGACACCAATGCGGCGGGTGATATTTTCGGCGGCTGGGTGTTATCCCAGATGGATCTCGCCGGTGGGATTGCCGCCGGACAGCGGGCTGGTGGCCGGGTTGTGACCATAGCCGTCGACAAGATGAAGTTCATCCGGCCGGTTCATGTCGGTGATGTGCTCTGCATCTACAGCCACGTCGGCCGGGTGGGCCGGTCCTCCATGGAGATCACGCTGGAAGCCTGGGCTCTGCGGCACCGCTTCGGTCATCGCGAAAAGGTGACTCAGGCGATGTTCACAATGGTTGCCGTCGACGATGAAGGGCGTCCGCAAGCGGTCCCGAAAGTTGCCCCTGTCGAGGGTGAGCCGACCGGAACGTGATCCGGTCAGGTCTGGGGCGGTGTGAGTTAACGGGTGTTGTCACATAGACGCCGCCGCTTCAAGACATCAGCAAACAGCCTCTCGTCAACGACGAAAGGGCAGCCGTTCGCCCAATATCCAAGCAGGTCCTGAAGGCGGTTGATCCGGTCTTTCGGACCAAGTGGCGGCTGATGCAGAGGCAGTCCGCCGAGAATGCGTATGGCGTCGATCCGGGCCAGCACGCAGTTTTCGGCTTCCTCTTCCCACGAACGTCTCTGCTGCTGCGCTGGCGGGTTATGCTTCAATACCGCGCGTGACTGTTCTGCAAGTTTGGCTGCCTGTCCGGCAAACGGGTCTTTAGACAAAAAATCCTCCATCGGTTTCCCGAGGAGAACTGGCGCAGAGTTGAAGTGTAACCGCTTGGTTGCCGTTGATTTGCGAAGGTTATCCTTCACGAAATCATCCGGCCGCATCCCTGGCGGGGACCACCTTGCCCGGTAAGGCAGGTTGGCGAGGGCGCCAGCCCTTCTCTTGATGATGGCGGGCTTATGCCACGTCTTCATGCCAAGGGCAAGTATCCGTCAAGTGTTGCGAGATCATGGCAGTCTACATTCAGCCTGGAACGTTTTCTGTCTGGTGGCGGTCATAGTCAATCATCGCGTCAACCAGATGGATACGCCGCTGCATGCGATTGGCAATCTCCATGTCATGGGTGACTGCAACGACGGTCGTTTTCTGCTCGGCAACGATATCTTGCAGGATCTTGAAAACCTGTTCGGTTGCGATCGAATCCAGACTGCCGGTCGGTTCGTCGGCAAGGATAAGGTCGGGTTCGTTGGCAAGCGCACGGGCAACGGCCACCCGTTGCCTTTGACCACCGGAAAGTTGTGCTGGCTGGCGATGGAGAAAATCTCCCAATCCGAGGGCTCCCAGCAGATCAGATGCACGCTGGGTTCTCTGCCTGTGAGACAGTTTGCCGAGTTTCTGCATCGGGATCATGATGTTCTCCAGTGCTGAAAACTCGGGCAGCAGAAAGTGGAACTGGAAAACGAACCCGAGTTTCTCGAGGCGCATATGTGCCAGATCTTGCTTACTAAGGTTATGGGTTGATTGACCGTCGACCAGAACTTCCCCGCTGGTCGGACGGTCGAGCAGGCCAAGGAGATAGAGCAGAGATGACTTCCCTGACCCGGATGGACCTGTGATTGCGACGAATTCCGAGGCTCCGACGGAAAAGCTGACGTCCTTGACCAGGGTGACCGGCACAATGGCTGGAAGAATGCGGGTCAGGTTCCGCGCTTCGAGAAGGATTGGTTTCTCCGCTGGCTGGGTGTCCTGTGGCGCCATGGTCAGGTTGCCCCCCGGATAATGTCGACGGGATTGAGCCGCGCCGCGCGGCGGGCGGGAAAGTACCCGGCGATACTTGAGGAAAACAGGGCAAGTGCGCTGGCGATGGCATAATGCAGTGGTGAGAAATAGATCGGCAGATGCGTCATTTCCTGAGCGACAGAGAACTCGAACCGGATGGTTGCCAGGTAGGAAGAGAGACCGTATCCAAGCGCGCATCCCGCCAGAGCACCGAGAATGCCGATTACAAGTCCCTCCAGGACAAAGATCTGCTGAATGTCGCTTTCCGGAAATCCAAGTGATTTCAGGATCGCGATGTCCCGCGCCTTTTCGTGCACGATCGTGGAGATGATATTGAAAATACCAAATCCGGCGACCAGCAGAATTGCGCCGACAACAGTGTACATGATGATGTTGCGGACAGCGAAAGCCTCCATCAGGCCTTCGTTGGCTTCCTCCCAGGAGACAGCCTTGTAACCCAGCTGACGCTCTGCCCGCGCCGCCACAGTGTTGGATATATTGATATCCTGAAGGTGAATGATGATCCGGTTGATGATGTTTGGTTTTTCCAGAAGGATCTGGGCCGATTTCAACGGGACATAGGCCAGCCCCTCGTCGCTTCCGGCAAGCCCAGTATGAAACAGCCCGACAATCTTGAACCGTTTGGCCAGGCCGTTTGCCGAAGTCATGGTGACTGTGTCGCCAAGGCTTGCGCCCAAGCGGCTGGCCGCCGTATCGCCAATAACAAGACCGTTTATGGTGCTGGTCAGATCCGCGAAAGATCCTTGGCGCATGTCCTCTCGGATTTTGGTGACGAGCAGCTCACGGGACGGCACGACGCCGATCACGGTCATGCCCATATCCTGACCGCTGTAGCGTAGAACCGCCTGACCGGTCAGGCGCTGGGCGATTTCGCCCGGTATCCACTCGCGTAAGGAAGCCACAGCTTCAGTCGGGTTGCGGATCCCGCGCAAGTCCTCAAGTGGCCGGAGGCCGTGAAACGCGACCGCGTCATAAGCTTCGCTGGCCGGCTGAACAGTTGGGTCCCGCTTTTCATCGCGGATTTCCACATGCGGGATTGCGTCAATAAGGGACGTTGTAAAATCCCGCTGCGATCCTTCCATCAGGCTGGCCATCGAGATGGAGAACCCGACCCCCAGGGCGACGCCAAGGGTTGAAACGACTGTTTGCCGGAGTCGGTTATGAACATGGGTTGCGGCAATTTTCAACTGCAGGATCAATGCGCCGCTCCATCAATTGGAACGACGGTCTGCCCCTCTGCCAGATCTTCGCGGAAGGGCGAGACGAAAAGCGTTTGCGGATCGAGGCCTCCGAGCAGTTCAACGGAACTGGTGCCGCGGATACCCGTGTCCACGTGTTGAACCTGGATCTTGTTTTTGGCGTCAAGCGTCAGGATGCGATTGCCGTCCAGAGCCGCCACGGGCACCAGCTGCGCGTCTTCAACCTCGCGGGTTACGATGTTGAGCTCCACTGTCATGCCGATGCGCAGGGGTGTTTTCTCGGGGAGGTCCAGATAGACCCGGTAATTTTTCAAGACCGGATCTCCTTTAGGCGTGATGCGGGAG
>JBNKOQ010000247.1:0-5663 GCA_050294735.1 Roseibium sp.
TCGATGTCCTGCTCGAGGTCATCGGCGAACAAGGTGGTCAAAAGAGACCAGCCGCCAACACCCATGAAAATATGGTCGACCTTCTCGAAGGTTTTCTGGAACGAGATATCCTTCTGGTAGGCCTCTCTGCCCATTCCGGCCCACTGCGAACCGTTGCCGGAAAAAACGAAGCCAATCCGTTCCGACGGCCGCATGGCATCACTTGCCAGGGCCTCTGGGCGGGTCTCGTCATTCAGATAGGATTCGAGCGCGGATACTTTGTCTTCTGCCGTGTCGCCAAGGACGACCAGGCGTTCGGACAGAAGGTCCCTGGAATGACTGGCGCTGACGGTGATGTGTGCGGCTTTTTCCGGGCCGGAGGTTTCGAGCAGTTCCTTGTAGCTTCTCGCGAGGTCCTTGAGTGCTCCCTTTGACCGGGCGGTCAGAACCAGCGGAGCAGCCGGGTCGCAGGCAGGTACGTCCGCAGTCTCCGGTGCCGGATCGCCGATGACCGCATGGGCATTGGTGCCGCCAAACCCGAATGAATTCACACCCACAAGGCGCTGAGTTTCGGAGACATCGATAGGGATCGCCTCTGAGGCAACCTTCAGGTTGAGCTCCTCGAAGGGGATATCCGGATTGGGCGTGTTGAAATGCAGGGATTTCGGAACGAGATTGTTCTTGAGGGCAAGAACTGCTTTGAGCAGCCCGACAAGGCCGGAAACAGGCTCCAGATGGCCGACGTTCGTTTTGACGGATCCGATGGGCAGGGCAGCGTCCCGCTTCTGTCCGATAACCGTACCGAGTGCGTCCGCTTCCGCGGGGTCGCCGACCCGGGTTCCTGTTCCGTGCGCTTCAATGAAAGCAAGGTCTTTTGGTGGTATTCCAAGCCCATCGTAGATTTCACGCAGAAGATCGGCTTGCGCGTAAGCTGAGGGCAGGGACATACCAACGGTCCGGCCATCGGCGTTTGTACCGGTGGCCAACAGCTGGCCGTGACTGCGGGTGCCGTTCAGTTTGCCTGCGCGGTTGGCGCGAAGAATGATCGCCACGGAGCCTTCGGAGCGGACATAACCATCTCCATTGGCGTCGAAAGCTTGGCAAAGGCCGGTCGGCGACAGCATCGTCGCGCGCGAAAATCCGATGAAAGGAAAAGGGCTGAGCAAAAGGCTGACACCGCAAACGATTGCAGTATCGATCTGACCACTTTCAAGAGCGGTCACAGCTTCGTGCAAGGCGACGAGTGAAGACGAACACGCCGTATCGACCGTGAAACTTGGGCCGCGCAGATCGTAAATGTAGGAAATACGATTCGACACAATCGACATGGTGTTGCCGGTCATGAACTGCATGTCGGAATTGGCTGGGTCGACAAGGAACCGGTGATGGTAGTCGAGTGAGGATGCCCCGACATAAACGCCGGTGTTAGAGCCCGCCATGTCGCTTGGCTTCAAATTAGCATGCTCAAGCGCCTCCCAAACGATCTCCAGCAACAGCCTTTGCTGAGGATCCATTTGCAAGGCTTCGCGGGGGGAAATGCCGAAGAACGCAGGATCAAAGCCCCAAACATCATCGATTTGACCCGCAGCCCAGGTATAGGACTTTCCCGATGCTGCCTTGTCGGGATTGCCAAACCGGGCAAGAGGCCAGCGCTCGTTGCTAACGGATGTGACTGCACAAGTCCCCTCGGCAAGGAGGGACCAGAACTCGTCTGATGAATTGGCGCCCGGAAGACGGTTGGAATAGCCAAGAATATCGATATTAGAAGTTAGAGAAGCCACAGGTCGACCTTCATTCCACGACGCTTGATACGATCGTTTAGTATTTTGGTTCAAAACTTTACATAAGTGGTGTTGAAAGCATTTTTGTGATCAGTCCCCTCAACCTCAATTCTTCAGCCTCCCTTAAACGGGTATAACCCGAATTAGCCGCGACATCTTACCTCAGTCGTTTAACAGTTGCCACCAGGATGACAAGAGGACAGATCGACGAAGTTGCCAGTCATACTGGTTTTAGAAAACTTTTAAAGTCAGCTGTTGCAACTTCTTGCGGTTATCTCGCCGTAAATCCGCAGAACGATGTGGATTATTGTGATTGTATAATTTTTGTATGCACTCATTGATGGTGATGAGCCTTTTGTAACACCCGATTGAGGCGGCAGGGCCGGGCAGCGAATGAATGTCGGCACACTCCGCCCGAGCGTTCGGTCTTTCAAAAAAACACAGCTCGTAAAATCCTGCTGGCCTGCCGATTGGCGCGGGAAAATCATATCCCCTGCAATTCAGGCCCGTTCAATGGTCCGGATTGCACCTGTCGAATAGTCGTCAGCCTGTCTGCATTCAATGCATTTTTGACGCAAAGATCAGGCTGATCACGCTGATGAACCAAGGTATGGCGGCGAAGAACAGAAACTCAATGTCCCAATAATTTCCCAATCGAATACTGCAGTTGGGAGAACTGGTTTTGAAGGCGCATGCAAGGGAGACAAGATAGGCCCAACCGGCAATCGGAGCGACAAACATGGTGGCCGCAATGATTATGAGGAAGATTTTCATCAAGGTTCCGTGGTTTGTGCGGCCCGGATAATCGGTCTGCCGCCTTGCGAAGGGGGCGATAGCTCCAGATTCCACATCTGAAATTCAGGCATTTTATCGCTTAAACGAACCAGCCCCCGAAGCATTATCAATTTATCGAAGAGGAAAAGGGGAACTTCCGTTTGAGCGCCTCTCACTTAAGCATGATGAATTGGACGTTGGCCAAATCTGTGCGCCTACGCTTCATCCCGCGCTTGGTGGGGAGGTTTCAATTGATAACTTACGCAACGGCATGTGCACTCGCAGCCATGATGATTGCGGCGCAGGCTACGCGGTTCACTCTACATGACACCGCTAAGCCCAACGTGCTGCCTGCCCGGGTCATTGCTGAATAATAGGCCACTCCGTCGGAGCGGCTAGATTTGGAGGCAGCCTGAAGGATTGTCAGGTCAGTCTTGCTTCGATTGTTGAGGAATTTGGTGCTCCGGAGGGCAGGGCGTCAATCGACGATGTTGAGCGTTACCGCGGAAGGGGTCCCAATGCGATGATCGAGTTCTGTCAGCAAAATGGAACTGGCGGTATCCTGGGAGCTATTTCCAGTTCTGCGCTCCTCCGCCCTCGCGCTCCGAGACCCGCAAGGGCGGAGGTCTCAAGGAGATCATCTTTGGGATGAGGCAAGCGGGGAGTGCCGGTTCTTCCTGTAACGCGCTGGGAATAGAGGAGGCAGGCGCTTGCCGCCAGAGGTCAGACGGCTCGCCGTTGAACCTCGGGCTTGTGATAAGGCCTTATAGGCATTGAAACCTTGGGTGACTACGAACGTGCCCTGAACAAAGCTGCCGGGTTTTGTTTAGGAGAGCCTGAAAAAATGGCTAGCACCCTACATGCCGCGGCAAGAAGCTGCCCGGTCACAACAAAGGAGACTTTGAGCGGCCAAGGGAAGCGGCTGAAATTCAAAGGGGAATGGAGGAGAGGAAGGGATTCGAACCCTCGAAACCATCGCTGGTTTACTCCCTTAGCAGGGGAGCGCCTTCGACCACTCGGCCACCTCTCCGGTCCGCCTCTGATACCTGAAATGACATGGATTGCAAGAGCTTTGACCAGACAAGCTTGTGGATCATTGCCCGGGGAGGGGCCTGGAGTGGATTTTCACATGTTGTGGCAGTCATTTGGAGCATGTTGCCTGCGTTGTTTCACGGCATTGGCAGCAGATTGCCCCGCTATCGCCGTGGAAATTCTCCTGCAAATACCATGATTAGTTAAACTTGAAGCAAATGCTATAAAAGAAAGAATTTACCGAAGCCGAATCCGCTGCCACGATCTTTGGCAGCATCGATCCGGAGCCAGGGGCTCCTAGAAACAGGGAGTTGTGACATGATCCGCAGCGGAGACGAGTACCGCCAGTCCATCCGGGACGGCCGCGAGGTCTATGTCGGAGGCGACAAGGTTGGCGATGTCACCACGCATCCGATGTTCAAGCCGCTGGTCGATATTCGGGCTAAAATCTACGACATGCAGCATGCCCCGGAAACCCGCCCGGTGATGGCCTATGAGGAAGACGGCGAGTGGAACGCGGTCGGCAGCAAATTGCCCCATACCCAGGCGGACTGGTGGGACAAGCGCCGGGCGACCGACACCATGCTGGAGACAATCGGCGGCGTGGTGACCCGGGTCGGCGACGAAACCGTCGGCGAGATGTGGTCGCTGTTCGACGGTCAGGATGTGCTGAATGAGGTCGATCCGCAGTTCTCCGAGAACATCCGCACCCATATTTCCAAAGTCCTGAAAGGCGATCCTTTCCACGTTTCGGCGAACACGGACCCCAAGGGCGACCGGTCCAAGGCGCCGCAGGATCAGGATCCGGACATGCTGCTGCATGTGGTCAAGGAAACCGATGCGGGGATTGTTGTGCGCGGCGCCAAATACGAGACGGCGGCCGCCTATGCCAATCAGGCCTTCACCAAGCCGACCATCGCCAACTGGGGCAATTCGGCCTATTCGGATTATGCGGTCGGCTTCATCTGCGATCTCGGCTCACCCGGACTGAAGTTCATCTGCCGGACCGGTTTTGCGGGCCGGGCATCGGCGGAGGATTATCCGCTGTCCAACAGCTTCGATGAAGTCGATACGCTGGTGATCTTCGACAATGTGCTGATCCCCTGGGAAAATGTGCTGTTCTACCGGCACACCAAGGCGGCGATGTTTATCCGGGCCACCTTGCACCGTTATTCCGCTTTTGCCTTCGTGCAGCGGAACCTGAAGCTGGCGGACATGATGATCGGCGCGGCCCTGTTCAATGTCCGCCAGACCGGACTGGACAAGCAGCAGGCGGTTCAGGAAAAGCTGGCGCAGCTGGCGGTCTACCGCGAGGGCATCAACGCCCATCTGACCGCGTCCATCGCCTTGGCTGAGCGCTCGCCGGGTGGTTTGATGATGCCGAACCAGTCGCTGCTTTACACCGGGCGGGTTCTCGCCTGTTCCCAGCTGCACGAGATGATGCATATTGCCCGCGAGCTCTGCGGCGGCCAGATTTGCGTCACCCCGGACAAGGCGGCTTTCGATGCCCCCGAAACCAGGCCATGGCTGGAAAAGTTCTACACCGTCAATGAAGACTGGGTGGCCGATGACCGCAGGAAGCTGCTGGCCTTCGCGCGGGATATGCTGAACTCTGACTATGCCGGGCACCGGCTGACGTTCCAGTTGTTTGCCCAGTCGCCGCCATTCGCGCATCTGGCGGCTGTCTACCGCAATTTCGATTGGGACGGCCCGCTGGAATTCGTGCAAAAGGCCGCGGGGCTTTCGGACAGGGTTCTTGGCGAAACGACGCGCACTCCGGGCGACAGCGCGGTGAGCCAGTGGTTCAACACATCGGCGCCGAACGCGGATGCAGCGGAATGAGCGGGCATGTCAAAACGGACCTGCGGGAGAGGTTTCTAAGCGGCATGAGTCTTGCGGCTGCCACCGTCAACGTTGTGACGACGGACGGTCCCGCAGGCCGGGGCGGGGTGACCGTCTCTGCCATGTCGTCCGTGTCTGCGGATGGCGGCAAACCGACGCTGCTGGTCTGCGTTCACCACAAAAGCCCAGTTGCGGAGATGATGATCAAAAACGCCGTCTTCTGTGTCAACGTTCTGAGGGCCGATCAGTCCGACG
>JBNKOQ010000248.1:0-5660 GCA_050294735.1 Roseibium sp.
CATTGATGAGTCATGTTCCATTTTTCCCACATTTCTTGCAGAGACCCTTAGCCATACAATAAGCTGTCAAGGCGGCCATCTT
The DNA here is from genome assembly GCA_050294735.1 of Roseibium sp. Lineage (GTDB taxonomy): Bacteria > Pseudomonadota > Alphaproteobacteria > Rhizobiales > Stappiaceae > Roseibium. The sequence goes on from JBNKOQ010000248.1 coordinate 83, forward strand.
CTCTTCAATTGACTGACCCTTGGGTCCTGCTTTTGACTTGTCATCAGGAGCTGCACCTGACTGGCAACCCCCTCATTATCCAGCACCGCGCGTTCTTCCTCGACCCCGCGCGTCCGCCCCGGGTAATCGGAGTCTTTGCTTTCAATAAGGATCCTCGCCTCGCCTTTATATTTGGCGGGAACGAATTGCAGCACGACAAAAGTGCCGGCAGCAACAATCAGGACCAGGGGCAACAGCCAGCGCATCGCGCCGCCAAGCACCCTCAGCAAACCGGCCAGATCAAGGGCCATATCATCTTCATGTACCGCGCCGCGGGTCGTACTCATCACATAAACTCCAGAACGAACAACGCAACTATGACGAATTAGGGTAAGCGATCCGTTAAGCGCCCTCCTTTCACGAAAACATTCGCGTTAATCATTTCATACGCATTTTTGTCAGGTGATTTGAGCAACTGACTTTCTCTTCACCCAGCATTAACCATGTCTTGCGATGGTGCATTGGACGTGTAGGAGAGTCGTAAATGCCCATCAGAATGTTTCTTGTTCTGGCGATGTGCGCCTTCATGGCGGCTTGCAGCGGATACAAACGCCCGCCAACTGCCTTTCATGAGACACTGACCCAGCCCTATCGCCTGGATTCCAGCGACAAGCTGCGCATTATCGTGTTTGGTCAGGATGACCTCTCCAACACTTATGTCATTGACCAGGCAGGATATATTGCTTTCCCATTGGTTGGTCTGGTTCCTGCTCGCGGGAAGACACAACAGGAGCTGGCAGCAACCCTCTCCCAGGCACTGCGCAAAGGTTATCTGCGCGATCCGGATGTCTCGGTGGAGGTCGATACCTATCGCCCCATCTTCGTCATGGGTGAAGTGCAAAATGCGGGCCAATACACATATGTTGCGGGCATGACCGTTCAAAATGCGATCGCGACGGCGGGTGGCTTTTCCACACGAGCCCAGCAGCAAGACGTTGATATCACCCGGCAGATCAATGGTGAAATTCTAAACGGACGTGTTCCCATTTCGGACCCTTTGCGTCCCGGAGACACTGTTTATGTCCGTGAGCGCTATTTCTAAGAAACGCTCGAATTAACCGGGAACTCACTTCCGCCCGGTAGAGTGCAGGCAATCAGCTCCACGAGTTCAACAAGAAACCCGGGAGCTGCAACAGGGAGCCTGTACCATGACCAAAGATCCACTTCGGATCATACACTGCGTACGCTCGCCGATCGGCGGCATATTCAGGCACATCAAGGACCTTGCGACCAGCCAGGCAGCCGCAGGTCACCAGGTGGGCGTGATTTGTGACAGCACATCAGGCAGCGATTTTGACAATAGCCTCGTTGAGGCCCTGCGCCCGCAGCTTTCGCTCGGCGTAGCGCGGTTTCCGATGCAGCGGCAGCTGACTATTAAAGACTTGCGCGCGACACGCGATCTCTACCGTTATATTCGGGACCTGAAACCGGATATCCTGCACGGCCACGGCGCCAAAGGAGGAGCCTATGCACGCGTCATCGGCACGATCCTCCGGATGAAGGGCGAGGACGTCACCCGGATTTATTGCCCCCATGGCGGCAGCTTGCACTATGATCCGAATCGTCTGGAGGGCCGGGTTTATCATGCAATAGAACGCTTTCTCTCGTGCATGACAGACGGGCTCATCTTCGTATCCGATTATGAATATGCAGCCTTTGAAACGAAGATCGGACATCCGAAGGCACCGGCACGCGTCGTCTACAACGGTCTTCAGCCAAGTGAATTCTCACCTGTCACGGAAAACGACGATGCGGCAGATTTCCTCTATATCGGTATGCTGCGGGATCTGAAGGGCACAGATATCTTCATTGATGCCCTGCATAATATCAGACTGAAGAGCGGCGTTTCTCCCACGGCGCATATCGTCGGCGAAGGGCCTGACGAGGCACGTTACCGCAAGATGGTTGAGGACTACGGCCTTGGCGGCAGCGTAACATTTCACGGTGCTCTGCCGGCCCGTGAGGCCTTCCGTCTGGCCAAATGCGTGGTTGTTCCCTCACGCGCCGAAGCCATGCCCTATATTATCCTGGAAACAGTTGCCGCACAGCGCCCACTGATCGCAACGAGGGTGGGCGGTATTCCTGAAATCTTTGGCCGCTACGCCTCGCGCCTGATCGAACCGGGGCACGTCGACAAACTGACCAGCGCCATGAATCAGGCGATGCGTGAGCCGGAAGCCATGCGCGATGCCGCAATAAAATTGCGCAGCTGTCTCGCGGAAACCTTCTCCATCGATCTTATGAGCGACCGTATTACCACGCTTTATCAGCAAGTCCGCGGACAATTGCCCGCAGACCAGAACATCACCGTTCCCACTGCCGCAGCCTCCCATTCGCCGGCAGCCCAAACCATTTATGCCAGATCGAGCAACCAGTAATGTCAAACTTGGCGGATACTCCGAAGGCTCCATCAGAGCCGCAAAATTCGTTCAGGTCCGCGCCGGACCTTAGGCAAAGGCTGACACGTGGCCTGCACCGTCAAACGTCCGGAGAGACCAGCCCAGATGCCTACGGGCCAATCGCCACACCGCAAGATATCGCCCAGAAGCCTGTTCCGCCAAATGGGCTCTCTTCCGACGCCTTGGAAATCGCGGAAACGCTGGATGACAATGGCGTTTCCGTACCGGTTCTGGCAGGCTCCGTCCGCCTGATTGACATGGCACTTATCCTCGCGACCGGCTTTGGCGCATTGCTGGCGGAAACCGGCAGCCTGCATCTGACCATGCCGCATGGTGCAGCCCTTCTGGTCGCCTCGATCTTTTCCCTCGCCTTCTTTCAGGCCGCCGATGCCTATCAGGTGGCAATCATGCGCCAGGGGCTGTCCCAGGTCGGACGCGTTGTGGCCGGATGGACTCTGGTCTTTGCCATGTTCTTCCTGATCCGGACCACCACCGGGTTTGGGTCCGTACTATCGCAAAGCTGGCTTGGCACCTGGTATGTTGCCGGTATGACGGCCCTGATATTCTCCCGGCTGGTCGTTTACCGCCTGGTCAGGCACTGGATGGAAACAGGCCGGCTCGAACGCCGTGCCATCATCGTTGGGGGCGGAACGGCGGCTGCGGAGCTGATCCATGAGCTGGAAAGCCAGTCGGATAATGATATCCGCATATGCGGTATCTTCGACGACCGCGCCAATGACCGGTCTCCGGCAATCGTCGCCGGCTACCCGAAGCTTGGCAACATCGACGCCCTGGTGGAATTTTCCCGCCTCGCCCGGATCGACATGCTGATTGTCTGCATCCCGCTGCGCGCCGAACAACGTGTGCTGCAGCTGCTGCGGCGGCTTTGGATTCTTCCTGTAGATATCCGCTTGTCCGCGCATACGGATAAAGTCCGTTTCCGCAACAGGGGTGCATCCTTCATCGGCACAGTCCCCTTCGTCGATGTGGTCGAAAAGCCGATCACCGATTGGGACATGGTCGCGAAACGGGTGTTCGACATCTTCTTTGCGAGTCTTTCGCTCGTTTGCCTGTCACCGCTGATGCTGGCAACCGCCATCGCCATTCGGCTTGACAGCAAGGGGCCTGTCCTGTTCCGCCAGAAGCGTTATGGTTTCAACAATGAAATCATAGACGTGCTGAAATTCCGCTCCATGCGTCACGAGATGGCGGATCCGGATGCCAAGACCGTCGTCACGAAGAATGACAGCCGCGTCACCAAGGTCGGCCGCTTTATCCGCAAGACTTCCATCGACGAACTGCCGCAGCTGTTCAACGTTCTGCGCGGCGAGCTGTCCCTGGTCGGGCCCCGCCCCCATGCGGTCAATGCCCATACGGACAATCACACCTGGGATGAAGTCGTCGATGGCTACTTTGCCCGTCACAAGGTCAAGCCCGGCGTCACCGGATGGGCCCAGATCAATGGCTGGCGCGGCGAAGTCGATACACCGGAAAAAATCGAAAAGCGTGTTGAGTGCGATGTCTATTACATCGAGAACTGGTCGATCCTCTTCGACCTGAAAATACTCTTCATGACACCGTTGAGCCTGCTCAATACGGAGAACGCCTATTGAGCGCCGCGGCCACAGATCATCGGATGGCATCCTCCGTCCGGGCCCGGCTGCCGGTTCGCGCAAGCAGTATCGGCGATGGAGCCCTGTGGCTCGCGGCCTTCCTCTCCGGCTTCGTGATCCGGGAACCTGCGCCGTATGAACTCTATATGGCGGCCCTCACTGTCATCTGGCTGGCCCTCGGGCTGAAACTCCGGCGCGAGTTCGGCCCTTTGATCGTCTGCCTGATGCTCTATATTTCAGGCGGCATTGCCTCTATCCCGCTGGCCCGGGAGATGGGTGACGCGATCATTTACACAGCCGTCTCAGGCTTTCTCGCCGTCACAGCGATCTTTTATGCCGCCATCCTGGCCGAACGGCCGGACCGCTTCCAGCTGATCGAAAAGGGCTATCTTGCCAGCTCCATTCTGGTGGCGCTGTTCGGGATTGCCGGCTATTTCCACCTTTTCCCGGGCGCTGACTTCTTCACCCTTTACGACCGTGCGCGCGGCACTTTCCAGGATCCCAATGTCTTCGGGCCGTTTCTGGCGCTTCCAGCTGTCATCTTGATCCAGCGCCTGCTGACCCGGCCGTTCCGCGAGAGCATTGCTTATCTGCCCGCGCTCGCCATTCTGGTTCTCGGCATCTTCCTGAGCTTCTCCCGCGGCGCCTGGGTGGTTCTGGCCGCCAGCTCCGTCGTTGTCTACCTGCTGGCGCTGATCAATGAGCAAAATGCTGTCCGGCGCCTCCGGTTGCTGGCACTGGGAGCTCTCGGGGTTGTCGGCCTGATCGGTCTGATTGGTGTCGTCCTCTCCATAGACAGCGTGTCGGAGATGTTCCAGCAACGGGCGAAGCTGGTTCAGGACTATGACGGCGCACGGCTGGGCCGTTTCGCCCGCTATTCGCTCGGTTTCCAGATGGTGATGGAACGCCCGCTTGGCCTCGGCGCGCTGGAGTTCAACAAATACTTTCCGGAAGACGAGCACAACGTCTACCTCAAGGGCTTCACCACCTACGGATGGCTGGGGGGAACGGTCTTTATCCTGATGATCGGCTGGACCTTCTCCCGCCTGGTGCCGCTGCTGTTCAAGAATCGCCCCTGGACACCCTTCCTGCATTGTGTTTTTGCGATACTGGTCGCCCACGTCATCCTGCAGGCCATCATCGACACCGATCACTGGCGTCACGTCTACATGCTGTATGGCATCGCTTGGGGCCTGATCGCGGCCGACAAGCTTGAGCGGAAACACCAGTTTGCGCCTGCCCTCACAAAATCCCCCACAAGATCTTTGGACGAAGGCACATCAAGCGCCTTGCGCTTCCCTTCCGAACCGGATAGGTAGAGCGCGTTCGGGCAGTAGCGCAGCCTGGTAGCGCACTTCACTGGGGGTGAAGGGGTCGTCGGTTCAAATCCGGCCTGCCCGACCAATATAGACAGTTGAAATAATTGTCTATTTTGCGCTTTTCAAGCCATAGAAATCTGATTGGACAAGCTGCTTGGCACACTCTTGGCACAGCAGGTTCATTCATGGCGACCATCAGAAAGCGCAA
>JBNKOQ010000249.1:0-5645 GCA_050294735.1 Roseibium sp.
CGTCGACAATATCGACATCGCCGCCGCCAGCGCGAAAGGCGTCGTGGTGATGAACACGCCTTTCGGCAACTCCATCACGACGGCGGAGCACGCCATCGCGATGATGTTCGCCTGCGCCCGGCAGATCCCCGCCGCCGACGCCTCCACCCAGGCCGGCAAATGGGAGAAGTCGAAATTCATGGGGACGGAGATCACAGGCAAGACCCTCGGCCTGATCGGCTGCGGCAATATCGGCTCCATTGTGGCCGAGCGGGCTATTGGCCTCAAAATGAAAGTCATCGCCTTCGATCCGTTTTTGACGCCGAAACGGGCCTTGTCCCTCGGTGTGGAAAAGGTCGAGCTTGATGAGCTCCTGCACCGGGCCGATTTCATCACCTTGCACACGCCGCTGACCGACAAGACCCGCAACATCATCGATGGTGATGCGATTGCGAAAATGAAGAAGGGGGCATACCTCATCAATTGCGCCCGCGGAGGGCTCGCGGATGAGGCGGCCGTTCGGGCGGCATTGGATGATGGGAAGCTTGGTGGAGCGGCATTCGACGTTTTCGTTGAGGAACCTGCGAAGGACAGCGTTCTCTTTGGCGCGCCAAACTTCGTTTCCACTCCGCACCTTGGGGCTTCTACCAGTGAAGCCCAGGAAAATGTGGCGCTGCAGGTCGCTGAGCAGATGTGCGACTATCTGTTGGAAGGGGCGGTTTCCAATGCTCTCAACATGCCGTCGATCTCTGCGGAGGAAGCCCCGAGACTGACCCCGTTCGTGCGGCTGGCGGAGCAGCTGGGCTCATTCGCAGGCCAATTGACTGAAAGCGGCATCAAGGTCGTCAGGCTCGAATATGCCGGGGCTGTCGCTGAACTCAATACAAAGGCCCTGACTTCTGCTGCCTTGGCGGGAGTGCTCACACCTCTGCTGCAGACGGTGAACATGGTCTCCGCCCCTGTGTTCGCGAAAGACCGGGGGATTGACGTTGAGGAAATCCGCCGGGACAAGCAGGGCGCCTATGAGACCTACATCCGGTTAACGCTGGTGACCGAACATCAGGAACGCTCGGTTGCGGGCACGGTGTTCGCCGACGGCAAGCCGAGGATCATTCAGGTTAAGGGCATCAATATGGAGGCCGAACTTGGGTCCCATATGCTTTACATCACCAATGAGGACAAGCCTGGCTTCATCGGGCACCTGGGTATGGAACTGGGCTCCGCCGGGGTCAATATCGCGACCTTTAACCTTGGCCGGATTGCTCCGGGACAGGACGCCATTTGCCTGGTCGAGGTCGATGGTGAGGTGCCGGAAGAGATTTTGAACCGTCTTGCTGCGGTCTCCCATGTCAAGCAGGTCAAGGCTCTGGAATTTTAGAAACCGGGTGGTTTCATTCCGGGCACTATCTGGAAAAGGCGGTCCTCGGGCCGCCTTTTTATTTTCGGGTGAAGGCTCTTATTATCCTGCCGTCCAGAATGAGAAGTCCTGTCAGAAGAAGGACAAGGCCTCCAACCTGAAAAAGCTCCAGGTTTTCGCCGAGCAAGGTAATGCCGAAGAAAATGGCGGCTGCCGGCACAATCAGGGTGACAAGAGAGGCATTGGTTGCCCCCGCATCGCCAAGCAGCTTGAAATAGATCAGATATGCGGCGGCTGTAGCGAGAAGCCCGAGGGCCAGAACGTTGATCCAGACAATGGCTGATGTCTCAAGGGCACTCCAGTCACCGGCCGACCAGATCGCCATTGGCAACATGATGAGGCTGGAACCGGTCAATTGTCCTGTCGCGGAGACAAGCGGCGGCAGGCCTTTGAAACGACGGGCGAAAGCGGCGGCAAGTCCATACGACAGCGCTGCGCCAAGGCATGCTAGCTGTGCCCAGAGGGGATCTTGCCCTGTGCCCGACACTGTCGGGGCGAGCATCAGGGCAACACCGGCAAAACCAGTCAGGACGCCTGTGATCCGGTGAAGACTGACGGCCTCCTGACCGAGGAGGACAGCGGCAATCATGAAGGTGAAAATCGGAGTGGTGGCGTTCAGGATCGATGCCAATGCGGCCGAAATTTCCGTTTGCCCCCAAAAGATCAGGGAAAACGGAATGGCGTTGTTCAGCAGCCCCATGATCAGGAAGGCAGCAAGAAGTTTCGGCGCGAGCGGAAAAGCCATCCCGCGCAGCCTGAGCACGATGTGCAGGGCTGCTCCGGCAATCAACACCCTCAGGAAAACCAGAACCAGGGGCGGAATTTCAGCAACCGCTACTTTGGCGAACATGAAAGATCCGCCCCAAATTGCGCCGAGCAAAAGGAGCAAAAGCCAATTGGCGAGTGACATGGGATGCCTTTCAGGGCGTGTTGCGTGAGGTAAAGTGGTTAGCAGGCGGTAGAAAAGGCTGCCACCCGAAAAGCGATTGGGGATCGCCGCCTAATAGATGTTATTTCATTCGTTCCCTTTTGCAATCCGGCGAATGAGCGTCGCCTGATGTTACGGGTAACTATCTGGAATTTTGAGTGTTTTTTCCTCTGTATGAAAAAGATCTGCCGGGGCTCGCAAGTTGTTCCTCAAGTGGCTATAGTCCGCCGCGTTTGCCTCGGATGACCATTCGGGGCTTGATGTGTTTGCGCCTTTTTCAAAGGCGCCTTTAATGCCGCTTCAGGAGGGCGTTTAATCCATGGCCAATGTGGTTGTCGTCGGATCGCAATGGGGTGATGAAGGCAAAGGCAAGATCGTTGACTGGTTGTCCGAACAGGCCGACGTCATCGTCCGCTTCCAGGGTGGCCATAATGCCGGTCATACGCTGGTGATTGATGGGGTGAGCTACAAGCTTTCCCTTCTGCCTTCCGGTGTTGTTCGAGGCAAATTGTCGGTGATCGGGAACGGCGTTGTTCTGGATCCCCATGCCCTTGTTGATGAGGTCGGCCGTCTGGCAGCACAGGGAGTTGTCGTAACTCCGGAAAGCCTGCGGATTGCGGAAAATGTCACGCTGATCCTGTCTCTTCACCGGGAGCTGGATGCCCTGCGCGAAAATTCCAATACGGGAACGCGGATCGGCACCACCAAGCGCGGTATCGGTCCGGCTTATGAGGACAAGGTGGGCCGCCGGGCCATTCGCCTCATGGATCTCAAGAACCTGTCGACCCTGCCGGCAAAGATCGATCGCCTGCTGACCCATCACAATGCCCTGCGCCGTGGTCTGGGGCAGGATGAGATTTCGGCCCAGGCGATCTACGACGAACTGTCGAGCGTTGCCGACCAGGTTCTGCCGTACATGGATACGGTTTGGAGCCTGCTCGACCGGCAGCGCAAGGAAGGCAAGCGGATCCTGTTCGAGGGCGCGCAGGGGGCTCTCCTCGATATCGATCATGGAACCTATCCGTTTGTAACGTCATCCAATACGGTGGCCGGTCAGGCCGCTACAGGCTGTGGTCTGGGACCTAGCGCGATCAACTATGTTCTTGGAATCACGAAGGCCTATACGACCCGTGTCGGTGAAGGCCCGTTTCCGACCGAGCAGCAGAATGAAGTTGGAGAGTTCCTCGGAACGCGCGGTCACGAATTTGGCACTGTGACAGGCCGCCGCCGCCGTTGCGGCTGGTTCGACGCGGTTCTTGTGCGCCAGACTGTTTGCACATCCGGTATCAGCGGAATCGCTTTGACCAAGCTCGATGTTCTCGACGGCCTTGAAGAGATCAAGATTTGCGTTGGCTACGAACTCGACGGCGTGCGAATCGATTATCTGCCTGCCTCCCAGGGAGCGCAGGAACGGGTTGTTCCAATTTACGAAACCTTGCCGGGATGGAAAGAATCCACAGAAGGTGCACGTACCTGGGCAGATTTGCCCGCACAGGCCGTGAAATACGTTCGTCACGTTGAGGAACTCATCGGGGCGCCTGTTGCGCTTCTGTCCACGAGCCCGGAACGGGACGACACCATTCTGGTTCAAAATCCATTTGAAGGCTAAAACTGCGAAGTTTTGCAATGCTTTGAGGGAAGCGCCGGTTCGTGCTTAAACGGGATGAACCGGCGTTTTTCATTTTTGGGCTGAAACAACCTGGATTTGCCTGAAAGCTGCTACAAAGCGGATGTTATCCTTGAAACTCCGGTTGCTCGCTGTTGTGAAACCCATGTTCGTCAACAAGGGCTTCGCCTGCGCCGGAGTTTGGTATAAGCCTTTTTAGTGAGACGAGATTTGAACCGGCATACAGCCGACGGGCAGGAAAATGGCTGATTACTACTCCATTCTAAAAAAGACGATTGGTTCTCTGCCGGAAAGTAATGGAGCTGCCCGGCGCAGCGTTTACAGCCGGGCCAGAAATGCGATCGTCAATCAGCTGAAGGCTTATGAGCCGCCGTTGTCGCCATCCGAAATTACGGCTGAGCAACTGCGTCTGGAAGAAGCCATCCGCAAGGTGGAGGCGGAGGCCGCCCGTGAAAGCCTTGGTCTCACGGCCAAGCCCAAAGCCCCGCAAACCGCGTCTCCTGCCCTGAGCACAGAATCGCCGAAGACGCCGCCGCCGAGCCCCGCAGTCGAGGTCAAGCCGGCGGTGCCTGGGGCATCTGAGACCAATGCGGACACGTCCTCACCCTTGAAGCGGGTTGTTGAAGAAGCCGAAAATTTGGGAGAGGCGACCCATAAGGCAGTCCTGTCGACCAAGGAAGCAATGACGAACGAGGAGCCTTCCAAGGGCGCTTCGTCCACTTCATCTCGTCAGGAACCGGTTCTGGGCGGTTATGAAAGCCGAAAAGAACCAGAAGAGAGCCGCAGTGCACCCGATTCCCCGGATGCCGCCGACACTGATATCTTTGCTCCAACCGCTCCCGAGGGCAATGAATCCCCTCAGCCGGAGCGGAAGTCCCGTGATCGGCAAAGGGCATCCGATGCGCTTAATACCAGGGGCAGCAAGTTCCCGGTTTTGCCGGTCGCACTGATCGGCGTTCTTGTGTTGATCGCTGTGGGTATTGCCGTGGTCGTCTTTTCGCAAAAAGACATGCTTTCGGACATGATGGCTGGTGGTGACACACCATCTGACCAGACCGGGGACGTTAAAGCCGGGACCGGCACCTCTGCTCCGGTGACAGGTGACGACAATGCGGATGTCGCCGACAACCAGGATGATCCGAACAAGAATGAAGATCGCTTGCTTGATGACAATGGAGCGCCCGCGGCCGCTCCCGATGCGCGTTCGGTGACCACCACGCTGATTACGCCAAACGCGACCTCTTCTTCAGGAAACGCGGTTCCCGCATCGCCGCAGACCGATGAGACAGCAACGCCTGCTGGTGCACTGGACACCCCTGTGGAAGACCTGCCCGCGGTTACTGCGGTGCCGGGCGAAGACACGGCTCCTGTTATTGCCGGGGACGGGACGCGGTTCCAGAAATCTATCCTTTACGAAGAAGGCGAGACTGCCAACGGCGCGGGATCGGCTTCACAGGGCCAGGTCGTCTGGTCTGTCGAAGAGGAAACGGATCTCGAAGGAGCCAAGCAGAGCGTCTTGAGTGCCGTCGTCAATGTTCCGGAGCGCAATGTCTCGGTGGACATCCGGATCAAGCCGAATGATGATCCTTCGTTGCCCGCAAGTCATCTGGTGGAGATCAAATATGATTTCCCGGAGGACTTTCCCGCTGGCGATGTGGTCAATGTTCCCGGTCTCGTGATGAAACCGACGGAAG
>JBNKOQ010000250.1:0-5586 GCA_050294735.1 Roseibium sp.
GCGTGTTCCCGCTTCCGCCTGCTCGACAGCCGCTTCCGTCTCCAGCAAGGCTTCTTCCGCCAGTTCCACCGCTTCCTGGCGTTCAGCAATACCGTCATGCCCTGCCATTTCGGCGCTGAGGGCTTCAAGTGCCTGACGTGCCTCACTGGCCTGCATCGCCAGGCGCTCGGCACGCTGGCGCGCATCGGCAACCTGCCGCTCAAGCTGCTGGCGTTCCGCTGTCGCACGGGCTTGCGCCGACGTCACATCGGTCAAGGCCGTTTCATGCCCGGCCAGCACTTCGCCTATTTCAACGACTTTCTCACGCGCCAGCTCAGCCCGCTCGAGCACGGTTTCGTTTTCCTCGGCAAGCTCGGCCCGTTCTTCGGCGAGATGCTCCAAAACCTCATCGTTTTCCGACACCATCCGCTGTTCGCGGACAACGTCCTCATCCAGCTGGACAAGCCTGCGCTCAAGATCCTGCAGCCGCTCCTTGATCCGGCGCTCCTCGGAATCCAATTCGTTCCGGGCAATGACAAGGCGTTGAAGCACAGCACCGGCAGCGGCTGTCGCGTCGCGCAACTCGGGGAGCTTATGCGCGGCAATCGCCTGCACCCGCGCGCTCTCCGCCTGAAGGTTCGCGGCTTCGGCGACCTGCTGCTGCGCCGCATTGAAATGGCTCTCGGCCTCACTCAGGACGCTGACCGCTTCATTCCAGCGCAGATAAAGGATAGCGGCCTCAGCCGCCCGTATCTCCGATGACAGATTGCGATAACGCGATGCCTGACGCGATTGACGGCGCAGACTGTCCAGCTGGCCATCGATCTGCACGAGCACATCTTCCAGACGCTCCAGGTTCTGCTCGGCCGCCCGCAAGCGGATTTCGGCTTCCTTGCGGCGGCTGTGCAATCCGGAAATGCCGGCGGCCTCTTCCAGAATCTGGCGGCGGGAGGTCGGCTTGGCCGAAATCAGCTCGCCAATCTGCCCTTGGCGGACCATCGCCGGGGACCGGGCCCCTGTGGAGGCATCCGCGAAGAGCAGCTGCACATCACGGGCCCGCACATCCTTGGCGTTGATCTTGTAATTGGACCCGGCCTCGCGCTCGATCCGCCGGCTGACCTCAAGGAGATCAGCGTCATTGAACGCTGCCGGAGCCGTGCGGTCTTGATTTTCAAGATAAAGGGTAACTTCCGCGGTGTTGCGCGCAGGACGGTTCAGGCTGCCTGAGAAGATCACATCGTCCATGCCGGACGCGCGCATGTTCTTGTAGGAGTTCTCGCCCATGACCCAGCGCAGGGCCTCGACAAGATTGGATTTGCCGCAGCCATTCGGCCCGACGACCCCGGTCAGCCCCTTGCCGATGACGAACTCCATCGGCTCGACAAAGGACTTGAATCCGACAACACGCAGCTTGGAAAACTTCATCGGCGCACCAGCCAGACTGCGGCAAGCGCCGATGAAAAGAACCTGGAACCCGACGGGCGGCAAAGGCTAGCCGAACACCGCCCTCCGGTCAGCACCGGAAGATCAGAGCTGTTCCTCGATGATCTTGCCCATTTCCTCAATCGACAGTGCTCCGGAGTGCTTTTCTCCGTTGATGAAGAAGGTCGGTGTCGCGTTGATGCCGAATTCATTGGCACCACGGTCCCGCACTGCGTTTACTGCGTCAAGCAAGCCCTGGTTTGTCAAGGCTTTCTCAAATGACTCCTGTGTAAATCCTATCTGCTTGGAGAAATTCAGCAGGGAATTATAAGGATTGTCGGTGAAGGCCCATGTTTTCTGCTGCTCGAACATGATGTCGATGATCTCGAAATACTTGTCCGCCGGGGCGCTGCGCGCCAGCATGAAAGCGGCGGCAGCAACCGCGTCGAGCGGGAATTCGCGGAAGATAAAGCGAGCTTTGCCCGTGTCGATGTAATCGGATTTCAGCTTCGGATAGGTCGTCTTGTGGAAATGGGCGCAATGGCCGCAGGTCATGGACGCGTATTCGACAATCGTGACTGGAGCATCGTCCGAACCGAGGATCTTGTCTCCCAAAGGCCCGGGCTTCAGCAAGGCGTCGAGGTCGACGCTTTCGGCCAAAGCCGCACCTGGCAAACCTGCAAGCCCTGCAGCCAGGGCGAGGCCTGAGGAGGCCTGAAGGAATTTTCTACGGGAAAAAGTCACGGGCGGTATCCTGTCCAACATCTTCTATTTGGGCCGTAAGCACTGTTGCACCAGTGATGTGCACACTCACGCCTGTCTCGTCAACAGAACAGAGCAAATATGGCCGTTGTTGGAAAGCACTGAATTTGCACGATCACGAGGAGGTTATCGGATACCGGCTGAACCGCCAGTTCAGGTTTCGCCGCTGTTTCCCCGCGCAATCACCTGGGCTCCGAGCTTTGCCAGGGCCTTGCGCAGCCGGTCGTCGGAGACGGCTTCGACCTGACGGTCGAGGCGCTTCTGTTCCTCCCCCGTCAGTTCCCGTAGCGCCGGCTTCCGGTCCTTCTTTTTCAGCTGTACTGGCTTTTGCAGGATCTTGATCCGTCCGACCGCCGCCCAACCGTAAAACGTATTGATACGCTCGATCAGCTGCGGCAGCTCGTGAGACAGCATGAGAGCCGTCGGACCGTCCGTATGGACGACCAGAGTGGCAGGGTCCGCCGTCATCTCACCGTCCTCGCTGGTGCGGCGCGGCCAGATGATCCGGTCAGGCATAACCCGTTCGCCATAGCGTTCGCCGACAATATCCGGCCAGGCGGCAACAATATCGACGGATGCAAATCCACGTTTGCGGCAGGCAGGCGTCATCGCCTTGCCGACAAGATCGGCCAGCTGACGGGCGCCCTGTCTTGCTCGCATTGTGGAAATAGCGCTACTCCTTACGCGGTTCGGCCCGATTCCCAATTCGGACTTTGGGAAGACTTGCTCCGATTTACGTCAGAATAAAGACTAACTGCATAAATCCGCGGAACCCCACAGTCCTATCCCATGGTTTTCCCCAGACTTTCAAAGTTCCACCTTGATTTACTGACCCCCGGCAACACATTCGGCTCATGAATTCTTTTCCAACGCCCTCCGCACTTCTTGACTGGTACGACGCCCATGCCCGCAACCTACCCTGGCGAACCTCGCCGGAAGACCGCAAACTTGGCGTGGTTCCCGATCCTTATCATGTCTGGCTGTCGGAAATCATGCTGCAGCAAACAACTGTCGCGGCGGTCAAGGATTACTACGTCAAGTTCCTGTCCCTGTGGCCCAGCGTCGAGGATCTCGCCAACGCGGCCGATGAGGACGTGATGAAGGCCTGGGCCGGGCTTGGATATTATTCGCGCGCCCGCAACCTGAAGAAATGCGCCGAACAGGTGGCAGGAACCCTGGGCGGGCGTTTTCCGGAAACCGAGGATGGCCTGAAAGAGCTGCCCGGCATTGGCCCCTATACGGCCGCCGCGATTTCGACCATCGCCTTCGACAGTCACGCCGCCGTCGTCGACGGCAATGTCGAGCGGGTTCTGACCCGGCTGTTTGAAATCACAACGCCTCTGCCGGATGCCAAGCCGGAGATCCGGGCCGCCATGCACGACCTGACCCCCACTGAACGGTCAGGGGATTTCGCCCAGGCTGTCATGGACCTTGGCGCCACGATCTGCACCCCGAAGCGGCCCGCCTGCGCCCTGTGCCCCTGGATGGAACCGTGCCGGGCGCGCGCCTCCGGGCTTGCAGACACGCTGCCGCGAAAGATGCCAAAAAAGACAAAGCCGACCCGCTATGGCGCCGCCTTTGTCGCCTTGCGCAAGACCGACAATGCCGTCCTCCTGAGGCGGCGGCCGCCGAAAGGCCTGCTCGGAGGCATGACCGAAGTGCCCGGCACGGTTTGGTCGGAAGAGTTCGATCCGGACAGTGCGCTCGATCAGGCGCCATTTTCTACCCGATGGCGAAAGCGCACCGGAGTGGTCAAGCATACGTTCACCCATTTCCATCTGGAGGTGACCGTCTACTCCGGTACTGTTGACAGCCTGCAGCCGGTCGAGCCGAATTGCTGGTGGTCCGCACCGCAGGATATCGATGGCGAGGCATTGCCAACGATCATGCGCAAAGTGGTCGCCGCCGGCCTTTAATACAGGATCCTCAAAACGCGCATTCTGGCTTGAGTTTCCACCAAGCCATTAGGGCATCCTCCCGCATTTGTTCCAGAAACATCGCATTATCGATCCAGTTAGTCCCCAAGGGAAACAATCCCCGCCGTTTTTCCATTGCACAGCTTCAAAAAAGGGCGTTGAAGCAATCTCTGGGCAACTTTCAAGGTCACCTGCGTGTTTATCTATTCCCTACCCAAACTCTTCAATGAATCCGAAGCCGGTGAAATTATCCGACTGTCCGAAGACGGGCGTCAGAAACGGGGCGGTCTCGTCGGCGGCCTGCGTCACGACAACATCCGGCGCGCGGGCATTTCGTGGCTGGACGACCAAGGACCCGGCGCGTGGGTGCTGGACCGCATCATCAACGCAGTGGCCAGCGCGAACCGGGATGTTTTCGACTTCGACGTCACCGAGTTCAAGGAACGGTTGCAGGTCGCCGCTTACGACGAGAGCGACGAGGGACACTATGACTGGCATTCGGACATCGGCGACGGGCCAATTGCCCGGCACCGTAAACTGACCATCGTCACTCAGCTGTGCGCCCCCGAGAGTTACGAAGGCGGAGACCTCGAAATCAACCTGGGCACCAGTGCCTATAGCGCCTCGCGCGATCTGGGAACCGCGACACTGTTTGCCAGCTTCATGCTGCACCGGGTCGCACCGGTCAAAAAGGGCCAGCGCTATTCCCTCACCTGCTGGTGCCACGGCCCCCGGTTTCGCTGACATTTTCCGGCACACTGGGCGGCATGACGGAGAAAACACTCGACCCTCACGGTGCGACATCCCGCCGCAAGGTGCTGCCTGTATCGCCTTTTACGATTTTACGTGCGTCATGCGTTTTTTTGCGTAGGAATGACCCTGAGGGGCTGGACCCTAAAAGTAGAGTGTTTCTAAAGTGAACCATCCAGTGACCGCAAAGCGGAGGCAAATGCCATGAAGGGCAACCCGAAAGTAATCGAGCGTCTGAATGAGGCCCTGTTCCTCGAACTGGGAGCAATCAACCAGTACTGGTTGCATTACCGTTTGCTGGCGGACTGGGGCTATGGACGCCTGGCCAAGAAAGAGCGCGAAGAATCCATTGAGGAAATGCAGCACGCCGACAAGCTGGTCGACCGCATCATTTTCCTGGAAGGCCTGCCGAACATGCAAAAGGTCTCTCCTTTGCGCATTGGCCAGGACATCAAGGAAGTTCTGGAAAGCGATCTGGCCGGCGAATACGACGCCCGCACCTCCTATGCGAAGTCCCGCGAGATCTGCCGCGAGGAAGGCGACTATGTGTCAATGCAGCTGTTCGAAGAGCTGATGTCTGACGAGGAGGGCCACATTGACTTCCTCGAAACCCAGCTGGAGCTGCTGGAAAAGCTCGGTGTCGAACGCTACGGCCTCCTGAACTCCACTCCGGCAGACGAAGCCGAATAAGCTTCGCTTTTCCCAATTCACAGCATTCGAACGCGGCGCCCCAAGCGCCGCGTTTTTGGTTTCGAAC
>JBNKOQ010000251.1:0-5533 GCA_050294735.1 Roseibium sp.
CCGCGAGCCGCCGCAAAGGCGGCGGCGGGCGGGGTGGCAACCGCAAAACCGGCCGGAAGACCGCCAGACGATCCGGTTCCTGGTTCACCCGCCTGGTCCGGCGCAGCCTTTACTGGGGGTGCGTGCTGGGCATCTGGGGCGGAATTCTAGTGGTTGGGGTTCTTGGCTATTACGCCGCTTACCTGCCTCCCACATCTGAGTGGCAAGTCCCGCAGCGACCGCCGAATGTCAAAATTGTTTCCGCCAGCGGAGCCCTGTTGGCCAACCGGGGCGATACAGGCGGCGAGGCAGTCCGGCTGGAACAGCTGCCGCCCTATTTGCCAAATGCGGTGATCGCCATCGAAGACCGCCGGTTTCGTTATCACTTTGGCCTCGATCCGATTGGCCTTATCCGCGCTGTTTTCGTCAACCTGACCGCCGGAACCCTTCGCCAGGGCGGATCCACACTGACTCAACAGCTGGCCAAGAACCTGTTTCTGGAGCCTGACCGGACCTTGAAACGCAAGATGCAAGAGCTGGTCTTATCGCTCTGGCTGGAAGCGAAATTCTCCAAGGACGAGATTTTGGAGATGTATCTCAACCGGGTTTATCTCGGTGCGGGCGCTTACGGCGTCGATGCAGCAGCCCGGCGCTATTTCGGAAAGTCCGCCCGCCTTGTAACCGTTGCGGAGGCCGCAACACTCGCAGCCTTGCTGAAAGCACCATCCCGCTACTCCCCGGCCCGTAATCCGGACCTGGCTGAAGAGCGGGCCCAGCTGGTGCTCGCCGCCATGCATGAGGAAGGCTATATCACCGCGGATGAGGCCAAAAATGCCCTTGCGGCACCTGCAAAGGCCGTCCGCCGGCACACAACGGCCAGTGAAAACTATGTCGCGGACTGGGTGATGGATGTGCTGCCGCATTATGTCGGCTCATTCGACAAGGACATCATTGTCGACACGACAATTGATGTTTCCATGCAGCACGCAGCGGAAAATGCCCTTCGCCAAGCTCTTTCGGAGAAACGGACACAACTGGGTGTCAGTCAGGGGGCTATTGTCACACTCGACACGGCCGGTGCGGTCAAGGCCCTCGTCGGCGGAGCGGATTATGCCAAGAGCCAGTTCAACCGGGCGGTCTATGCCAAACGTCAGCCAGGATCCTCCTTCAAACCTTTCGTCTATCTGACCGCTCTTCAGAAAGGCCTGACCCCCAGCACGATCCGGCAGGACGCGCCGATCACGATCAAGGGCTGGTCGCCGAAGAACTATTCCAAGAAACACTATGGCAATGTGACCCTGACCCGGGCGCTCAGCCTGTCGCTGAACACGGTCGCGGCACGCCTGGCTTACGAAGTCGGGCCAAAGGCAATCATCAAGACAGCCCATAACATGGGTATCTCGTCGGAACTGAAGCCAAATCTGTCCATCGCTCTCGGAACATCCGAAGTCACTCCGCTTGAAATCGCAGCTGCCTATGTGCCGTTTTCAAACGGCGGGTATGGAGTGCTGCCTCATGTGGTGCGCCGGATCAAAACCGTGGACGGAAAAATCCTGTACTCCCGGCAGGGGGATGGCAGAGGGCGGGTTATTTCACGGCAGCTTGTCGGAGAGATGAATCACATGATGGCCGAAACGCTACTGACGGGAACGGGCAAAAAGGCTCAACTGGCAGGCAACCGTCCTGCCGGCGGCAAAACCGGTACCAGCCAGGATTTCCGTGACGCCTGGTTCATCGGCTACACGGGCAATCTGACCACTGCAGTCTGGTTCGGCAACGACGACAACTCGCCAACGAAGAAAGCCACCGGGGGGAGTTTGCCAGCTTTGGTCTGGAAGGAAACAATGGACAGCGCCCACCAGGGCTTGCCGATTGCGAATTTGCCCGGAGTGGTCAACTATGGGATCCCAGCGGCGACCCCCAGCGCCAAAACGCCTGTTCCACCGGCCAACATCGGCTCCGGTGGAGATGTCATCCGCCCACCCGCTGGCGAGAGCACTGGCGGCCCCCTTAATCTGCTGAAGAACCTCTTCGGCGGGGGCGGTTAGCCATAACCGTGCAGGCGGGCGCCATTTTCCTTGAGCCATTTCCGGGCCTCAGGGGTCTGCGGCGCCAGTTGTTCACACAGCCGCCAGAAGCGGGCCGAGTGGTTCATTTCGCGCAGATGCGCCACTTCATGCGCCGCGACATAGTCGAGGATTTCGGGCGGGGCAAGGATCAGCCTCCAGGAAAAGGATAGCTTGCCGTTGGACGCGCAGGAGCCCCAGCGGCTTCTGGTATCGCGAATGGAAAGGCCGGCGATTTGCTCTCCAAGCTGCTCGGCATGATGCTTTGCAGCTGTGGCAAGATCGGCTTTCGCTTCGGCCTTTAACCAGGTCATCAGTTTCCGGGGAATATGATCTTCGGCGCCGGGGACCAGAAGCTCCGGCATCTCCGCTTCGTTGACCTCCACCAGTCCCCGCAATTTGCCGGTCATGGCAATCCGGTGATCCCGGCCCCTGAGGGGGACAATATCGCCTGGAACAAGCGGGGTGTGATCCGGACGCTTCTCCAGCCGCTCCAGCAACCAGCCAACATGTTGACGGGCGAACCGTTCTGCCCGCGCCAGATCGCCGCCGCCCGGAATGGTCAGGACCGGTCCCGAGTAATCCGCAGGCAGACGCAGAAGATAGCGGCGCGCACGCGGATCCGCTCTAAGGCGGATGCGCAGAGACGTTTCACCGGTCTCAATTTCTATATGGTCTGGAAGCACCGGTTTGCGGCGCGTTCTTGGAAACATCGGGTCTGCGTTTGTCTCGAATCAGGGTTGAAGCAGTTTACTTGCAGACCTTAAACGACGAAAGCGGCGCATAGACAGCGCCGCTTTCCGTGGTGGTCCCGGTTTCCGGGAAACGTTCAAGATCAGTTGGTCTGCGGGGCTCCGTGGCCTTTTGCAGCCATGAAACGATCGAACTCGTCCTGATCTTTCGCCCTTCGCAATTCGCGCAGGAAATCATCGAAGTCATTCCGCATGCGGTCGAGCTTGGCACGCTCTTCCTCGAGGCGCTTCAGTTCCTTTTCCCGGTAATCGTCAAAGGCGACATTGCCCGTACGGGCATAGGCAGTCCCGGTGGCCATTTGGTCCATTGCTCCTCTCAAAGGGCTCGAGCGCCACTGATCGCGGGCATCCCGCGCCATATCGTGGAAGCGGTCACCCCAGAGAATATAGGCGAGCATTCCCAAGCCCAACGGCCAAAAGGCCACGAACCCGAGCACCATCAGACCAATTGTAACCGGCGTCCAGCCCGGCTTTATCGAACAGCTTGAACTTGCAGTCGTCATTGTCCTATCCATGATTGACATCCACATTATGTCAGTTGGGGGTTGCAACAGGCGAATTCAAGCAAGATACGCAAAAGTTGATTGCTGCTCCCGGTCTTACCCTTAAGCGAAAAAGAAAAGGAGCATTGGCCGGATTGCCATGCTCCTTTTCTCTATATCTTTGATTTTAAATTATTTTACAGGTCAGGAATTAACCGTTTCAGACAACTTCTTTGCCTGATCGATCCAGTTGTCCCGGGCAATCCGGCCTCTGAAATCGAGCTTGTCATCAAGAGCCTCGATCTGCTTTTCCGTCAGGCCCGATATCTGCCAGTAATGGAAAATGCCGGCTTCATTCAGAGCCTGCTCCAGCTTCGGGCCAACACCGTTTATGGCCTTCAAGTCATCAGCAACACCCTGCGGACTGGACAGGAGGATCTTTGCAAGGGGATCTGTTGTTTTCTTCGCGGCCGCCGAAGTTTTGGTGTCCGCTTGAGCGGAGGCCTGCGGTGCAGCAGTGGCTTTTTCCGGAGCTTTTACGGGTGCCTTTTCCGTCTTTGCCACCGGTTTCGCGGCTGTTTTTCTATCCGCCCGATTGGACTGAATGAAATCCAGGACACGGGGGCAGATTTCAGCACGCCAGCGCGAACCGTTGAAGACACCGTAATGACCGACATTCGGCTGCTCGTAGTGCACCTTCATGTCGTCGGGCAAGTTGGAGCATAATGCATGTGCTGCTCTGGTTTGGCCGCGTCCGGTGATGTCGTCCTTTTCCCCTTCCACGGTGAGCAGTGCCGTATTCCGGATTTTGGAACAATCCACCAGTGTATCGCCGTGCATCATGGTGCCAAGCGGCAGCGAGTGCTCGATAAACACCGTCTCGACCGTCTGCAGATAGAATTCCGCCGTCAGATCCATGACCGCAAGATACTCATCATAAAAATCGCGGTGCTTTTCCGCATTGTCGCCATCGCCTTCAACCAGGTGCTGGAAAAAATCACGGTGCGCGGTCATGTGGCGGTCAAGATTCATCGACATGAACCCGGTCAACTGCAGGAAGCCCGGATAGACATCGCGCATGAAGCCCGGATGCGGGAAGGGCACCTTCATCACAGCATTGCGCTTGAACCAGTCGATACCCTTTTCCATCGCAAGGTCGTTCACCGCTGTCGGCGCGGCACGTGTATCGATTGGGCCCCCCATCAATGTCATGGACGCAGGCGCATAGGGATCGTCCTGCGCTTCCATAAGCGCAACGGCAGCAAGAACCGGCACGGAAGGCTGACACACACCGAGGATATGTGTATCCGGCCCGAGGAAGTGCAGCATCGAGATGATGTAGTCAATGTAGTCGTCCAGATCGAACTTGCCGTCCTGTATCGGCACCATACGTGCATCGATCCAGTCGGTAATATAGACGTCGGCCCGAGGAAGAAGCTCCTCGACGGTGCCGCGCAACAAAGTTGCGTAATGCCCGGACATCGGGGCAACAACAAGAATTTTCGGATCATTCTTGCGAGCGTCTGTACGGCGCTCGAAATGAAGCAAATCACAGAATGGGCGCGACCAGACAATATTCTCGTGCACCGGAACTTTCACACCGCCAACGGTGGTTTCCCCAAGGCCGAATTCCGGTTTGCCGTAGCGCCGGGTCATCCGCTCGAGGACCTCGCAACCGGCAGCAATGGATCGTCCGTATTCCGTGTGGGTCAGCGGGTTGAGCGGATTCTGGAAATAAAGCCGCGTCATATCGGTCGCGGCCCGCACGGGACCCATGACGGCATGATTGAGCTCGTAGAGATGGTAATACGGCACGTGCACGTCTCCTTGCGACATCACCCGGCGAGTTGGCCGGCCGGCACCAGCGGCGCCTTATTGCATTGCAACAGAATAGGCCGAACAGAGTACCTCTAGCAATACTGCTATTTTTTAAGGAGACTTAAGTCGCATCTCCGTTCGCGCAGGCGGAGCAGAAGAATAGATCGATAAACACGAAGACTTTGATATTCCTGAGTTTATCCGCTGGCAATGTCTTATTCAGGCGGCCAGATCGGCCACCACAGCATCGAGAACCGAGAAGCCGCCCGGCGTCGCGCGGAGGCGATTACCCTCCAGTTCTTCAACCATGCCGTGTTCCAGCAGAGCAGCCAGACGACGCGGATCAATTTTCCGATGCGCCAGCGCCTCGTATCGTGAGACGTCAATGCCCTCGACAAGGCGGAGCCCCATCAGCAAATATTCGTCACCCTGTTCT
>JBNKOQ010000252.1:0-5530 GCA_050294735.1 Roseibium sp.
CAATATTACGCGTGGCTCAATCGCACTTGCTATAATCGGGATGAGAACAGCGGCATCACGCGGAGGCCCCTCCCACTTGGCGTAAGGCCCGAGATCCGGATTTAAAACATGATCTCCCGTATCACGGCTCAACCTGTCGCCGGGTATGCCCTTCACCCGCGTCCGGAATTCGCCCAACAAATCGTCTTCATCACTTAAGTCCAAAACCCGTATCCTGTGCCGGACCGTCTACATACAGCTTATGTTGTTTCAGATAGGCATTCCGGAGCCAAGGAAAAGAACGATCCGCCGCTCCAAACACCCGTCAGTGTTTGCCCATCAACCTCGGCCTCTTCCAGATACTCGGCAAGCTGGTAGAGCAAAGCCCGCGTCAACAGCGCTTCAAGACGCCCCCTAACCAGTACATAAGGTTTTAATCCGCCGTTGCCAGAATCGCTCTCGAAGCGGATCGGATGCGCTTCGCTAACAGTTACAACATCCCCAACATTGGTGCGAATGATCAGTGATTGGCTCTCCCCCGCGCCTTCAACATGGAGTTCCACACCTAAAAACGGTGCATCTTCGACTGTTATTCCGATTTTTTCCACAGGCGTCACGAGATAGTGACGACCATCTTCGTCCTTCCGCAAAACCGAGGCAAAGAGCTTCACCAAGGCCTCCCGGCCAATCACGCTTCCCATGTAAAACCAGCTGCCGTCACGCCGGATACAGATATCGAGATCGCCGCAAAACGGCGGATTCCATTTTTCAACCGGGGGCTTACTCCTGCCTTGATCACCAGCCCGGCGCATCAAGGCAGCCAGACCCGCCGGCAGGTTTTCCGCTTTAAACTCCGACAATTCCATTCTCCATCTGGCCGTACCGCCCCGGTCCCGATTTCAGTGCCCAACCTCCAAGGCCTGCAAGCTTATCGTCAAACCTGCCAATGCAGATTTCACCACTTGCCCCTGTCTCGACAGAAATTGCGACTTATCTATCCATCAATATGGTGCCAAACTGACTGAGTCGCGACAAATACGGGCCACCGACTTATACTAATGTCAGGCCACGCCGCACCTGCCAACCGGTTCTGCTGGCCAGAACCCGAGACCGCGAAGGTGAATGATGAGCGTAATCAGCCCGCCTCCTGGAGGCACAGCCGAAACGGACATGGACGAAATCGCACAGGTTGCCGAGAAAGCACTTGAGCGCATTACGGCGGCAAAAGCCGACATCTCCCGTATCATCTTCGGTCAGGAAAATGTTGTCGAACAATCTCTGGTCACCATTCTCGCAGGCGGCCATGGGCTGCTTGTCGGTGTCCCAGGGCTCGCCAAGACCAAACTGGTGGAGACACTCGGCACCGTGCTGGGACTAAACGCAAGGCGCATCCAGTTCACACCGGATTTGATGCCTTCGGATATTCTCGGCGCTGAAGTGATGGAACAGGGCGCCGATGGCAGCCGGGCGTTCCGCTTCCTTCCCGGGCCGGTTTTTTCGCAGCTTCTGATGGCCGATGAAATCAACCGCGCAAGCCCCCGCACACAGTCTGCCCTGTTGCAGGCTATGCAAGAGTATCATGTGACGGTCGCGGGCCAGCCACATGACCTGCCCCGCCCGTTCCATGTGTTGGCGACACAGAATCCGCTGGAACAGGAAGGCACTTACCCCCTGCCCGAAGCGCAGCTTGACCGTTTCTTGATGCAGATCGATGTCCACTATCCGGATATGGAGGCCGAACGCCGTATCCTTCTGGAAACCACCGGAGCGGACCAAGCCGTCGCGCAAACAGCAATGACGGCCGACGAACTTGCCGGTTACCAGCAACTTGTCAGACGCATGCCCGTGGGAGAATCCGTTGTCGATGCGATTCTGACTCTGGTCAGGGCGGCCCGTCCCACCGAAGATGGCGCTGGAAACGACACGACCAAACTGATTGCCTGGGGCCCAGGGCCGCGCGCCAGTCAGGCTCTCATGCTGACGGTCCGCGCCCGGGCACTTGTCGAAGGCCGCCTCGCCCCTTCCGTCGATGATGTTCTGGCTCTCGCCGAACCAATTCTACAGCACCGCATGGCACTGACCTTTGCCGCAAGAGCAGACGGGCACACCATTCGCGGCGTCATTCAGCGGGTAAAGGAAACAATCGGCTGAGGCCGGACGGAAAAGGACCGGACATGGCCGCAACGCCAACCGAGAGTGCCAGCAAAAACGTGGTCGACCAAGCCAATTGGCCGAACATGATCGGCGAAGCACGGTCGGTTGCAGAGGCTCTGCCAGATCTCCTGATTGAGGCGAGCCATGTCGCCAGTTCGGTGACCGCAGGTTGGCACGGCAGACGGCGCGCCGGGCCGGGAGAAAGTTTCTGGCAATTCCGCCCTTTCAACATGGGCGAACCCGCGAAACGGATCGATTGGCGCCGCTCAGCCCGGGACGACCACCTTTATGTCCGTGAAAGAGAATGGGAAGCGGCGCATACCGTTTGGCTCTGGGCTGACCTGTCTCCATCCATGGCATTCCAGTCTCAGCTTGCCAAAATATCGAAACGCGACAGGGCTGTCGTGTTGATGCTCGCACTCGCAGACATGCTTGCCTATACCGGCGAACGGATTGGCTTGCCTGGAATCACACGGCCATTTTCCGACCGCCGGGCCGCCGAACGTATCGCCGATGCCCTGACTCACACGGGACGCCCGCATGCATTACCTGACACGGCTCCGGTTCAACGGTTTTCTGATGTTGTCCTGATCTCCGATTTGCTCGACCCGATCGACGAGATCGCCGGGTGGATTGCGCGTGTCGCAAGCACCGGCGCCAAGGGCCACATCGTTCAGGTTCTCGATCCAATCGAGGAAACCTTCCCATTCGGCGGACGCGTCGAGTTTCACGACCCGGAACGTGGCACACGGCTCACCACCGGGCGCGCAGAAGGCTGGCGGGAAGCCTACCAGAAACGCATGGAACGCCATCGGGCCGAGATACGCGATCTGGCCCGGCGGGCAGGCTGGACCTATGTGCTGCATCATACGGACCATGCCCCGGCGGAGCCATTGCTGGTTCTGCACAGCTCACTCAGCGGCACTGCTGAAACCATTGCACAGGGAGGGATCTAGCGATGTCCGGCCTGCTTCCCCTCGCCTTTGCCTCTCCATGGCTGTTGTCGGCCTTGGCGCTTCTACCGGCAATCTGGTGGCTGCTGCGGCTCACCCCGCCGCGGGAGATCAATTTCCCGCCAACGAGGCTTCTCCTCGACATCGACAAGCACGAGGAAACCCCACAACATAGTCCCTGGTGGCTAACATTGTTGCGCCTTGCCCTGGCAACATTGATCATCCTGGCACTCGCCGGGCCGATCTGGCGGCCGGCAAAAGGCATTGTCACCGGCGAAGGAACGCTTTGGCTGATCCTCGACAATGGCTGGACGTCAGCGAAGGACTGGACAACGCAGGTTGATACCGCCGAACGGCTGCTGACACTTGCCAATACCGCAGGTCAGCCCGTGCTTTTGGCTGCGACCGCAGATGGCAATTCACAGCCCTTGGTTCCGGGCAGTGCGGAAGCGGCCCTGGAACGCTTGAGAGCCATGGAACCAAGAGCCTGGCCAACGCAGCGGAGCGAACTGACGACATCCCTTCGCAAAAGCGCCGCAACAAACCCGCCCAGCGCTGTCATATGGCTGTCGGATGACACCCAATCCGCAAAAACCGAAGCATTTCAATCCGACCTGTCCGGGATGGTCGGCGATGCAATCATATCGGTTTACAATGGCCTTCAAACACCCGTTGGCCTCAAGGCACTGAACAATGACGCGGAAGCTCTTTCAGTGACCGTTACTCGCCATCCGGAAGACCTCCGTCAGTCCATACCGGTTCGAGCCCTCGATTTAAAAGGGCTGGTTCTAGGGCAGGCACAGGCCGTTTTCCAAGCCGGAGAACCGGAAGCGGAAGCCCGTTTTGAACTCCCGAGCGAGCTTAGAAACGACATTGCCCGCGTGGAAGCTGTCAGTGAAAACGCCGCCGGTGCGGTCCAGCTTCTGGACGACAGTTGGCGCAGGCGGATTGTTGGCCTTTTGTCCGGACAGTCCGGTGACCTTGCCCAACCTCTTTTATCGCCGCTCTACTATCTGCAACGTGCCCTGGCTCCCTTTTCCGACTTGCGCATACCTCGGGAAAGCGATCTCGCAGTCGCCATTCCCGAGCTTCTTGATCAGGGCTTGTCGGTTCTGATGCTCGCCGATGTCGGGCGCCTGCCAGACGCCACTGTTGAAGTTCTGAGCAAGTGGGTAGAAGGCGGCGGCACACTTGTCCGATTTGCAGGTCCACGCACCGCCGGCGGTACGGATAGGCTTATTCCAGTGAAACTGAGAGCGGGTGACCGTTCATTGGGCGGCAGCCTTTCCTGGAAACAGCCGCAAAAGCTGGCTGATTTTTCGGCGAGTTCTCCATTTTCTGGTCTCAAAGTCCCCCCCGAGGTCACTGTCAACCGCCAGGTTCTGGCCGAACCCACGGCAGACCAGCCAGACCGGACATGGGCGATGCTTCAGGACGGAACACCACTTGTCACCGCCAGCCGTATGGGCAGAGGAAATCTTGTGCTGTTTCATGTGACCGCAGATTCTGCCTGGTCGAACTTGCCACTCTCCGGCGTTTTCCTTGACATGCTTCGTCGTATTTTGGCGGTCTCGAATGCCGCCCAACCAGCCTCTCAGGATGAAAATGCCGATAGTGGATCTGTTACCCAGAGCGTCTTGCCACCACTCAGGCTTCTGGACGGCTACGGGCATTTTGTATCGCCCTCCGCCGATGTCGCACCTGTCCTGGCTAATAGTTTCAACGCCGTGACCGCGGAACGCAAAACCCCGCCAGGTTTTTACGGTACGGAAGACGGTTTTCGAGCTCTCAATCTGATGCAGCCGGACGATCGCTTCTATTCGCTCGATGTGGAGCAGCTGGGAACAGGAGCATCTGTTTTGCCCTACCCCACAAATGACGCTATCGATCTGCGAGCCGCCTTCTTCACCCTTGCTTTTGGCCTTCTCATTCTCGATGCGATTGCTGTCATCCTGTTGGCTGGCGGGCTCAGCCGCATGCGGTTAAGGCGCATTGCAACGGGCATACTGATCGCAGGTGCGTTTTCCCTCGTGGCACGGAGTTCCGATGTCCAAGCACAATCCACATCGGACGACCTGCGCGCTCTGGAGGCATCTCTGCAAACGCACCTTGCCTATGTCATCACTGGATCACCCGAGATTGACGACGCCAGCGCCGCAGGGCTTTTCGGATTGAGCCAATTTCTAACAGAACGCACAGCGCTGGAACCGGGCGATCCTATCGGCGTCGACATCGCCCGCGATGAGCTCGCGTTTTATTCCCTGCTCTATTGGCCGGTCGAGCCCGGCAGTGACAAGCCCGACGACAAGACCATGGGGCGGATCGACACCTTCATGCGAAACGGCGGCACGATCCTGTTCGACACCCGGGATCACATCAACGCTTCGGCTTCCGGGTTCGCCTCCACGCCGGCCACGCTCAAGCTGCGCGAGATCCTGGAAGAC
>JBNKOQ010000253.1:0-5525 GCA_050294735.1 Roseibium sp.
ACGTTTGACGCCTACAAAGCCGAAGGCGGCTACGAAAAACTCGCGGAAATCCGCACTGGGAGCAAATCCGCCGAGGATATCGAGACCATCCTGCTCGACTCGGGTCTTCGCGGCCTCGGCGGCGCAGGAGGCGTAGAGATTGGCGCCGCGCCAGCAACGGCTGTGCGTCACCGGCGCGGTGTCCTGCGGACGATCGGTGACAGCCGCGAGCTGGAATACACAGCCAGCTTCGACGGTGCCCGCCTGCGCCTCCCGCCTGTCATGCAGCATTTTCCCACTCAAAGCCTCAATCGCACGGCCTATCTCTGGCTGGCAGCGCTCGCGGCCTGCTGCACTGACGAATTACCTCAAACGAATATTGCGCCCAAGGATGACCTAACAGCCGATCTACAGCACTTACGTGCTATGGAGAGAGCCACGATCCGAACCTTGAAAACTTGCCCCGGACTGGTGGAGCCCCATTCCGCGCTTCGCACCCACTTGCTGTCAAACACTACCGATCATTCCGCGAACACATGCGAGAAGGCTGTCGCAACGCTTGCTCGCAAGGCACTTGGCGATCCCGCCAGACTGAACGACGCTGCTGTTTCGCTGATACAAGCTTACCTGGCCGGAACACTCAACGCGCCACGCGGCTACACCACCTCGGCCTCCATACCGATCTGGCTCCGTCTGGAGCAACCCTCAATGGGCAATTCAGCCGCTGAACAGGACCCAGGAACGGCGCCCCCCGGTCTTGCGACCACCACCCGGAAAGTCGGCAAACGCGAAGACCGGGAAGAAGCGAACCGGAAGGATAGCTTCATAATCCATCGCTTCGAGGCAATCCTCAGCTGGGTGGAAAGTATGAATCTCAACCGTTCGGTCGACGACGACGATCAGGACAACGCACAAAAAGCGGCTGAAGACCAGGATCACATCACCCTGTCGCAAAACAACAAACGTGCCGCGACACGGCTGCGCCTGCATCTCGACCTGGCTCCCCAGGACGCAGATCATGAACGCCTGTCTGATCACACGACCTATCCGGAATGGAACCACCGCGCCCGCACCTATATGCCCGACCACTGCCGGGTTCTTGAGGCAGAGGCACCTGCCGACGACATCTCCAGAACTGCAGCCAACCCTCTTTTGGCGTCCAAGGTCCGCCGCCAGTTCGAGGCGCTCCATCCGCGGCGCATCCTCCGGCCCCGCCAAGTCGAGGGCTCGGAGCTTGATCTTGATGCACTGATTGCGTCTCACATCTCCGTGCTTGCAACTGGGGCCGGCAGCGACCGGATTTATCAAAGCCTCCGGGTCACTGAACGCGATCTCTGCGTTGCCGTGTTGATGGATTGTTCGCGGTCCACCGAGGCCGTCATCGGTGACCGCTCGGTTATCGACACAGCCCGCGAGGCATTGACGGCGCTGGCCGAGGGCATTCATGCAGCAGGTGACAGGTTCGGCATCTGGGGCTTCTCGTCCCTGCGCCGGGATAGGGTTTTCCTGACACGATGCAAAGGTTTTGACACCCCCATGACAGCTGATGTCGGCACCCGCATCGGTAGTCTCAAACCCGGTCACTATACGCGTCTTGGCGCCGCCATCCGTCACACGTCTGCGCAACTGGCAAAGGAAAGCGCCTCCCGCAAACTTCTGCTGGTGCTGACAGACGGCAAACCAAACGATCTCGATCACTATGAAGGTATCCATGGCATCGAGGACAGCCGCATGGCCGTGCATGAAGCACGCATGCAGGGGCAGGCGGTGCATGGAATTGTCATCGACGCCGATGGTCAGGACTGGTTCGCCCGAATATTCAATAGATCGGGTTTCACCCTGTTGCCCGACCCCGCACGGCTGATACGAGCCCTTCCCGAAATCTACCGTTCATTGATCCAGGAGACCTAATATGCGCTATCCGGCATTTCTCACAGCCCTCTGGGCACCGGTTTTATTTTCCGGTCAGGTTAGAGCTGCGGCTTTCGAACGGCCAATCCCAAATCCTCAAAGTGCGACTGCGGAGCTTTGGTTTGCAGCCGCCTCTGTCGGTCTGCTACTTGCCCTTGCCGCCGTTCATTGGCTGGTCGCGCGGCGATGACTACGCCAAGGAACAATACGCCCGGGTGGAAACTCCTCGCCTGCCTTTACCCTTTCGGTGCAGGCGCAGCTGCGGTCAATCTGTTCTTCGCATCCCTGGTTTTCAGCTGGCTCGGTTGGCGCGTCCTGACACCTTTTGAAGCTGTGGCTGGCGGACTGGTTCTTGGCCTCCCTGCCACATGGGCATTCGCTTGCCATATGCGCCGTTTGGTCGAGCAGGCCGATGGCCGATCCGGGCAACACCACTAAAAACGTCAGCTCAGACCCCAGCTCAAGATGCAGGCTCGACGGTTTGACGTTAACTGCACCCTGGGCGATAGCCAAAGGCTCAGACAGCACGCTAACGCTCAAAACGTGACAAAAGAAAGGGTTTGATATCGACCAAAAGTGTCTCATTCATGATCTTCTGCACGACCAGTTTGGAGACACCGGGACCGATCCCGAAACCATGCCCTGACAGACCAGAGGCAACAATCAGGCCTTGCCAATTTTCCGGTTCGTCAATGATGGGTATTTCATCGGGCGTCACATCAATCAGGCCCGCCCAGGTCTCCGCAATTTCAACGTCGCGCAGCTCGGGATGCAGCTCTTTTGCGTTTTGCAGCACCGTTTGCAGCAGACGGCCATCCGGCTTTGGATCCAGGACACGTGCCTGCTCAAATGGCGACACCTCGCTGGCGGACCACCGATGATGACCAAGGGGGCCGAAAAACTCAGGTCCGATACGGATTTTCATGATCCGCCATTGCTCAAGCACTACCGGCAGGAACGTCCGCAAGTAGCGGAAGGCTGCCGGAACAATCTGAAACTCGGCGGCCCCGCTTTTGGCAATGGTGTAACCGCCATCGCTCCGCCGACGCAGTGACGCCCTGCCAGCCCCGACTGCACCCGCAACCACTTCCGGACCAGGTGTTGTTCTGAGAACGGAAGACTTCACAGCAAGCTGTGGGAACGGCACGCCCATATTTTCAAGGAAGGTACGGGACCACGCGCCACCGGCCAAAACCACCTTGCTGCAGGCAATTTCACCATGTTCCGTGACAACACCGCAGACCTTGCCCCCGGCGCGCTCAATCGTGCGGACCGCGCAGTGCTCGCGAATGACAGCCCCGGCTTTTTCAGCATGGCGCGCAATAGCCGGAACAGCCAGAGTGGGCTCCGCCGTTGCATCAGACGGTGTATGCAACGCGCCGAGGAATTGCCTGTCGTCACGCCTCAAAAGGAGGTCGGTCTCCTGTGATGACAGGAGGGAGGCCCCGTGATCGAAACCTGCGTTGTCCTTCAGCCATGTTTCATGCTGAAGCAACTCGGCTTCAGTTGCAGCCAGATAAGTCGTTCCCCGCAGACCGTAGCCAATGTCCTCTTCGAGAGCACCAGCAAGTTCCGTCCACAGGGACGCACTCTCGATCATGAGCTGCAATTCCCGTGTATCCCGGCCCGCTTTCCGGATCCAGCCCCAATTGCGCGACGACTGCTCGCCCGCAATCCGTCCTTTCTCGCAGAGCACGACGGGAATGCCAGCCTGTGCGAGATAAAGGGCGGTGCAAACACCTACAACTCCACCTCCAATAACCACTACCTCGATCTTTTGGGGGAGTTCTCCCTGATGTTTTCCGGCAGCCACGGCAATCCCCTGTTAGTAGTAATCTTGCCAGTTTGGTTTCCATCTTGATATAAGGCAAATATCAAAAATTACGGTAAGCATACGGAAATATTATAGTGAAAGGGCTGTCGCAGAGATCTCTTGAAGCCTTCCGGGCAGTCATGAGAACCGGAACGGTTTCTGCCGCTGCAGAGGATCTGGTTATTTCGCAACCCGCCGTCAGCCGCCTGATCCGCGACCTCGAAAGCCGCTTGGGTCTCCAGCTGTTCACCCGGCATGGAAGCCGTGTTGTTGCAACACCGGAAGCCCATGAACTCTGGACGGAGGTTGAACGCAGTTTTGTTGGTTTATCGCAGATAGAACGTGCGGCGGAGCAAATTAGAAATGGCTATCGTGCGACGCTGACGATCGCGGCAATTCCTGCATTGGCCCAGTCCGCCCTACCAGCCGTCATCTCCGAATTACTGATACAGAAACCCGAGTTTCGGGCGGAATTCATGTCCATGACAACGCTTCCGGTCGTCCGTCAAATAGCGCTACGCCAATGCCAGATCGGATTTGGCATCCCGACTCAGCACACATACGAAGTTGACGTCGTTGAAAGCGGAGCCGTTCCCTTTCGCTTCATTGCCCCACCCGGGCACCCCTTGGGCGAAAAACCAGTTATTGCGCCGAGGGATTTGTCGGATCTCGATTTTGTCGGCTTTGTCGACACAACCATGTCCGGCCGGGCGTTCGACCGGTTGTTTGCAAAAATGCCGAACCCGCCGGTGATCAAGATGAAGTCCTACCTCTCGCACATCGTTTCAGCCCTGGTGATGAGAGGCGTTGGCGTCGGAATCGTCGACGCGTTCACGGCGGTAGATCACGCACGCATGGGCGGTCTCGTCAGACCCTTCGACAGTCAGGAGCGCTTCGAATATTCGGTCATCAAGCCACGTGGCGACAAACTCAGCAACGAGTGCATATCGCTGGTGGACAGCTTCCAGCGATATGCATTGACGTGTGCCTAGACAATTCCGCACGGGGCCCGGCCCGCTGAGAAAAATCAGCTGGCAGGCTGTTTTTTTCAATGCCAGCCTCGGCCCTGTATTTTTATCGATCACTTCCGGTGTCCGTGTGTCGACGTCGCCGTCCCAACCGCCACCAAGTGCCTTGTTCAGGGATATGAAGTTGGTCGCGAGAGTAACCTGGCTCCGGATAAGCGCATCCTCAGCGCTATAGGTTGAACGCTGTGCGTCGAGAACATCCAGGAAACTGACCGTTCCAGTCTTGTATCGCGTCTGGAGCAGATCCGCCGCTTGCCGATAGGAAGATGCCGCTTTGGCCAGGCTCCGTTGCCGGATCCGTTCCTGAGAAAAGACAACAAGTGCGTTTTCAACATCCTCGAGTGCGGTCAAGACAGCAGACTGATAAGTTAGGAAAGACTGATCGCGCTGAGCACGGGCGACATCCGTGGCAGCGGCAAGCTTGCCCCCGTTAAAGACCGGAACCGACAGGCTCGGGCCAAAAGACCAGCTCAAAGAGGAGTTCTTTCCAAGATCTCCGACCTTCAGAGCCGATGTCGCAATATTGCCTGTCAGACTGATCGCCGGATAACGGGCAGCTTCCGCCGCCCCGATGAGCGCAGTTGATTGCGCCAATCGCCGTTCGGCCAAGCGGACGTCCGGACGTGTCAACAGAACTGTTGCCGGAACCCCCACCGGAATTGGCAATTTAGGCCTGGGAATACGAGCACTGGCCTTCATCAAAGGTATCAGCGCATTGGGCTCTTGACCGGACAATACGCTTAGCCGGTGAACAGATGCCATATAGGCCGACTGCAAGGATGGAATGTTCGCCT
>JBNKOQ010000254.1:0-5511 GCA_050294735.1 Roseibium sp.
ACCGCGCGGCGGGAGACTGGGGCAGTGCCGATGGGTGCCGGGGACATGGCAATAATCCTTGAATTTTTTCAAAGGAAACGAAGTCAACACACAGATTTTAAAAGATTTCCGGCGCCTGATTTCCAGTGCACCGAAGGACATTGCAGCCGCCGTGATCATTCATTTCAGGATCGGGGGCAAGGCTATTCCCGGTTGCCGATGTTTTTGCGGAAGCTGATTTTACCGTGTTTCACGCGATGTGAGTACGGCATATCGATAGACTAACTTGAGCCTGGCCCCGTGCCTTGCCCAAGTTACTGGCCGAAGTAACATGCTCGGGGGGCTGATTGTGGTTGTTGCCGGCCGGGGAAGATGGTGGGAGAGGCGTGTGTCTTGACCGGCCTCTCCCACCTTTTTTGTTTTCGTCTCTAAAGGAAGAGCGAGATCATGGATGGCCAGATCAGCAGGACCGATAGGGCTAGCAGCTGGATCCCGATAAATGGAAGGAACCCTTTGAAGATATCGGTCAGCGAAATGTGCGGCGGTGCCACGGATTTCAGGTAGAAGGCTGCCGGACCGAAGGGCGGTGACAGGAAGCTGACCTGCATGTTCATTGTGAACACGACCCCGAACCAGATGGCGACGTGCCGCGGGTTCAATTCGCCGAATACGCCGAGCTCTTCAACGGGCAGGCGCAGGACAATCGGCAGGAATACAGGCATGACAAGAAGAACAATGCCGACCCAATCCATGAAAGCGCCAAGGAACAGGAAGATCACCATCATGATGAGGATGATCCCCATGGTTGGCATTTCCGCTCCAATGATGGTGTTGGCGATGTAGGTAGGACCCCCGGCGATGGTATATGCCCCGGCGAGTGCCGTCGCGCCGATGGTGACCCAAATGATCGTGCCGGTGGACTTCAGCGTACGCTTGAGGCTCTCAAACAGAAGACGGTAGCTCATTTCCCCGCGCAGGGCAGCAATGCTGCCGACGGCGATGACACCCATTCCAGCAGCTTCCGTGATGCCTGTGATGCCACCATAGATGGAGCCAAGCACGACGCCGATCACGACCAGCGGGGCAACCAAGCCCTTGCCCATCTGCCAGGACTGCTTCAACCGTTCACGGCCGGCCGCGAAGAAGATCAGCAGGAGGGCGATAACGGTCGCCGCGCCAAACTTCCAGACGTAGTCCTGGGTGCCCAATGCGATGGCATCCACGCCTTCCACGGCAGTGTTTTGTCCCGTCACGGTAAAGAACAGGGCGCGCAGAAACAGAACGGCGCAGAAACCGGAGGCCAGTGTCAGCAGGAACGTTCCGAAAAGAAGGCCTTTTTCGGCGCCTTGCGGTTCCCCGGGAACCGGCTCGGGCAGGGGAGCATCATCGGGGTTCAACTGTGTGCGGATGACGATGTAGAGAATAAAGAACGAAGCCAGCATGAATCCCGGCAGAAAACTTGCCGTGAACAATGCCTTGATCGAGGTTTCGGTGATCAGGCCGTAGATGATCAAAACGATTGACGGCGGGATCATGGTGCCCAACGAGCCTGACGCACAGATCGTGCCGATGGCCAGATTCTGATTGTATCCCAGCCGCAGCATCTGCGGCAGGGCAATCAGGCCAAGCAGCACGACTTCCCCGCCGATGATGCCGGACATCGCTGCCATGACGACCGCCATGATTGATGTGACGATGGCGATGCCACCACGGGTCCGGGACAGCCAGACGTTGAGAGAGCTGTACATTTCATTGGCGATCCCGGAACGCTCCAGCAGGTTCGCCATGAAAATAAACAAGGGTATCGAAATCAGGACATAGTCGGTTAAAAGGCCATAAACGCGCTGCGCCAGAATATTCAGCGGGCCTGTCCCGAAGTGTGAAAACAGAAGGTCAGGGCCGAACTTCATGACAAGGACGCCGACCGCAAGGATTGCTGAGGCAAAGCCCAACGGCATGCCTATGGCGAGGAGCACAAGCATCGACACCAGCAGCAGGATCGAGATGGTTCCGATATCGAACATATAAGTTAGCCTTTCTCGCCCTTATGCGAATGTTCTTCGATGGTGTGGACGATGTCTCCCACTTCATCTGCGTCGATGATCGCGTGATGCTCAGCCTGTTTGTTCCAATCAGCGATCAGGTTGAAGACCGCTTGAATGGCGACCAGCAGAATTATCAGCAGGATCATAGGCTTAAGCGTGGCAGGAATGGGGGGGTCAAAGGCTGTCCCGAATGTTTCCCAGCGCATGAACTTCGCATATGCCTCGTTAAAAGAGCCATAGATCATGGCCAGCGCGAAGATCAGGATCAAAGTGGTGGAAATCATATCACACAGGCGTTGCAGCCACCGGGGGAACAGGTCGTAGAGCAGGTAGATGCGAATGTGACTGCGCTGCTGCATGGCGTAAAGACCGGCAAACAGGAAGATGAAGCCAGCCATCCACAAGGATAATTCGTTGGCCCAGAGTGTTGGGCTTTCGAATGCGTAACGCAGGACAACTTCATAGAACATTACCGCGACCAGAAGGACAATCAGCAGCATGGTCGCCCGCCCGAGGAATAAGCTTATTCCATCAAAGGGGGTTTCTGTCTCACCTTCGCCGGTTGTCGCTCTTGCCGTGATAACCCCCATGATAAGGGCAACGATTGCACCTGCCAGTATCGCGAAGTCTAAAAGGTTGGCCGCTGGGTTTTGCGAAGCAATGGCGTCATTGGCCCAGCCGAATGTGACGATAAACTCTGGAAAATACCACATCAGATATCCAACGCACACGACGAACGCCGTCGGCCAGAGGACATCCTTAGCAGACCCGGACCCTTGCATGACGGTCCCTTTCTCAAACTTGGCGAAAAGTCAGAAGCGGCAGACCTCCAGGATGGAGATCTGCCCTATTGGTTTTAAGCTGTCGCAGCAGCTTGTTAGTTCACAAGGCCCAGCTTGCTGAGGAAGGCAACGTGGCTGTCAACAAGTGCACGTGCTTCAGGGGTCTTGTCGGCCCAGCGCTGCCAGGCTTTCTGTGCGGCCGCGCGGAATGCCGCACGGTCTTCCGGCGACCAGTTGTAGAGAGTCACGCCTTCCGCGCGCAGCTTGGCGGCGGCTTCATTGTTGGCGACTTCGAAGGTCAGAGCGGTCTGGAAAGCAAGTTTCTGCCATGCAGTGTCGATGATCCGGCGCTGCTGGTCGGTCAGGCTTTCCCACTTGTCCAGCCGGCAAGCCAGATGATCTGACGGCATGGAATGGAAGCCAGGGTAAGTGGCGTGCTTGACCAGATCGTAAAGGCCTAGGCCAACATTGTTGGCAAGTCCGGATGCATCGGCGCCGTCAATGATACCGGTCTCAAGAGCGGTGAAGATTTCGGTGAAATCCATCACGATCGGCTTAGCGCCCATTTCAGCGAAGATTTCGGTTTCCAGACCCGGGGGAGAGCGGAACTTCCAGTCTTTAAGGTCTGCCGGGCCGGCAATCGGCTTTGACGACGACATAGATTCCTGACCGTAGATCCACCAACCGACCAGCTTCATGTTGTACTGGCCATAAAGGGCGTCGGCAGCTTCGAAACCACCGTTGTAAAGCCAGGCATATTGCTGCCAGGGCGTATCGTAGCCGCCCATGATGTCACCGACAAACTGGAATGCCGGGTTCTTACCTGTCTGGTAGGCGCCGCCCGTCATGTCACAATCGAGAATTCCATTGGCGGCTGCGTCAAATGTTTCAACCGATTTAACAACAGACGAGGAATAAAACATCTCAATCTGAATGTCACCGCCAGACATGGTCTGGATATCGTCCACAAACTGGCCTGCGAGTTTTCCGGACACTGTTTCCGGTGCATAGTGTGTCTGGATGCGCAGTGTTTCCGCCGATGCTGGTGCCGCAAAAGCGACGGCCAGAATGGTCGATGCGAATAGTGCTGTGCGGATCATGTGTTCCTCCCGAACTAGATCGAATAAATCCCTTTAGCCAACGACCATCGTTCCTGTGCAGATGGTATACCGACTGGGAAGGCACGCTAACCAAGTCATCGGCAACAATCAACATTTTTTGGTATACCAAATATATCTTCATGTTTTGTCCTGACTTGAGCTAAACAAGTGTGACGGGCTAGGATCGGCACAGAACGGATAAAAAAATGAGCAATCACACACTTCCGCAGCAAATCGCCGATAGTTTACGCCGGGATATTCTGCTCGGGAAATTGCTGCCCGGAGCCAGTATCAAAGAACGGGATAATGCTGCCGGTTTGGGTGTCAGCCGTACGCCGATGCGCGAGGCGATCCGCATTCTCGCGAAAGAGGGGCTGGTGGTTCTGAGGCCATCCCGCAGTCCTGTTGTCGCCGATCCCTCGCTCAAGGAGGTGACCGACGATTTGGCTGTCATGCGGGCGCTCGAACTTCTGTCCGGCCAGCTTGCTTGCGAGAACGCAACGGAGGAGGAACTGGAGGAAATCCGACGGCTCTGTGAGACGCTGCTGGAGAAGTCGAACGATACGAATTCGCTCGATTACTTCGATATTGATATGGCCTTTCACAGGGCCATCGCCGCTGCATCCCATAATGCGGCGTTATCGAGAACACACGAGTCGTTTCTCGCCCGCTTGTGGCGCACCCGCTATCTTTCAGCCAGCAAGCAAAGCGATCGGGCCCGGTCGATCCATCAGCACAAGGAAATCATGCGGGGCTTGAAGAATCGGGATTCCACCTTGGTGATGAGTGAGATTGATAGCCATTTCCAGCATCTCCTCGTTAACATATCCGGCTTCTTTGACGAGAGAGATGGCTGAAATCTCGAAGGAGGGGCGGGCAGGGGCTCTTGCCGGTCGGTTTTAAAGGGGCCCCAGACGGATAGCAGCCTGTGGACACATGGTAGTTTGCGGCAGAGAGCCGGGCAGGCCCGCTACCGGCCAACTGGGTGCATTTTGATTGGCTCCCTGTTCATCGTTTTTCTTTCGGGCGTGTGCTGTGAAATGTGGCTGCGCCGGGATGCCTCCGAGCTCTTTGAATGGGCGGCGCTGCCCCTCAGATCATGCGGGGTGGGTAGGCCGTTGGCGGCTTCGACCGTCGTCTATCTGATGCAGATGGCGCAACCGATCTCGTTGTATGGCCCCGGAGCTTAGGTCCGATTGTCTGGGAAAAGGAAAGTCCGGCTGGTTCACCCGGATTATGGGCTATAAATGTGCCGCCTGTCGTGGACTTGGAGTGCCCGGCCAGCTCTGCTCTGCCAAACGGCAATGCTGGCAAAGGCTGCAGTCAGTTTGCAGCTCAAGCAGGGGGCGTTGAACTCCCTTGTTGGCGGTCCAGGCGGGGTGCAAACAAGGGAAACAGGCCGATTGGATCGACGGTCTTTCCACAGGCAGGCGGCTATTTCTTGCTGACGGGGCAAACTTCCTGATTGTCAGCGCTCTGGCCGCTTGACAGCCCAACCTCCTCCTCACTATAAGCACCCCACATTCGCCGCGGTGAGATCCCGTCGGGCATGGATGGCGGAGTAGCTCAGCCGGTTAGAGCAGCGGAATCATAATCCGCGTGTCG
>JBNKOQ010000255.1:0-5502 GCA_050294735.1 Roseibium sp.
TCCCGCCTCACCAACCCCGACAGTTGTGTGTTGAGTGAGACAGAGGCCTTGCGCGAGAGGCGTAATTCTCTTTTGCGCAAGGCCGACCAGCGCCGGTTCCGCCTGCACCAGTGCCCAAATCTGACAAACGAACTTCAACAGGCCACCACAGATCTTTTGCGGCTTGAGCTTGAGGCCCGGAAAAAGCCGGAGCCGCTTGGCGATGCCGGTGCGGTGGGTGATGCAGCCGCGACCTTCGACTTCTACAAGGATTGATCATATGTCCGCACTTGCCAAAATCCATGTCCTCAAAAAACAGGCCGGTCTTGACGATGACAGCTATCGCGATTTGATCGAACGGGAGACCGGTGTCCGTTCTGCCAAAGGGCTTTCCGGAACTCAGTATTTGAAGATCATCAGTGCTCTGGATCGACTTATTCCCAAATCAGCAAACCCGGACAGGGCCACCGGTCGCTTTGCCCGCAAGCTCCAGGCGCTCTGGATCGCCGGTTATAATCTGGGTGTCATCGCCAATAGGTCCGATAAGTCGATGATTGCCTTTCTGAGACGGCAGACCGGCCTCGACCATCACCGGTTCTTGCAGCAGGCCGAAGATGCGGAAAAGGCAATCGACGCGCTCAAGATCTGGATCCGCAGGAGCACCGGCAACGACAGCCTGTTCCGTAGGGATAAGGATCTGCCGAAGGCCTATAATGATTTCCGCTTTCAGATCTGCCTGCACATCTGGTCCGAGCTGATCGCCAAAGACGCGGCTCCGGCTGGAAACCTCACTGCCTATTTGACCGGGCGGACGGGCAAGGACATGCCGGACAGCCTTTCCGACCGGGAATGGATCGACCTTCAGAACGAGCTTGGCAAGATCCTTCGGCAAACGGGCGCACTGGCGCGAAAGCACGCGGGGTGACAAGTCGTGACGGATCGGTCGTTTTTCACTCCGAAAATGAATGAGCTGGTCGAGATCGCGGGCCTTTCCTCCGATGCTGTGCTGCTGTTCATTCGCGACAGGGGCGGCACGCGGGTGACAATCCCGGCCAAGGCTGGCGACACTCACTGGCTTGTTGTGCTCCTGGGGCGGGAGAATGCGGACAAGCTGTGCGACTATTATTGCGGCGAAGAGATCGACGTGCCGCTTGGCCCATTTGCCACGGCACACCAGCGCCGTGATCAAATCCGCAAGCTCGATAGGGAAGGCCTGTCCTATGGTGAAATCGCCCGCATCATCGGTTGCGACCGGCGCACTGTCATTCGTCAGGTGAAAGGCACGTCCAACCGGCCTTTGACAGATCAGCCGGACATGTTCCGCGATCATCACCCAAGACCACGCTCGCTGCCACGCAAGGCAAGCTGAGCCCAAACGCCTGCCGGGGGAGACCCCGGCACTTGTCACCGCTCATAAGATCCCGTCGCCGATCTAGCGTGTCGAAACTCAGGAACGTCTCTTCCTCAATTCGACAGGCGCGACATGTCAGAAATCATCAATCAACTGAAACGCGGCGGCGGCAAGCCCTCTGACGATAGCGTCGTCAAACTGGCAGCCGCCCGCCTTCAATGCGACCCCAATGTGCTTCTGGCCATTCTCGAAGTCGAGAGCGCGGGACGCCCCTTTGATGATCAGGGCCGTTTGATCATCCTTCCGGAAAAACATGTGTTCTGGCGCGAACTGCCAAAGCAGCTGCGCACCAAGGCGCTTGCCCTTGGTCTTGCCGCGCGCAAATGGACCCGTGCCAATTACAAGGGCCTTGGCGGGTCCGGATCGGACGCCCGCTGGGACCGGCTCGCGGCCATGGCTGACCTGCATGAGGTCGCCGGGCTCCGGTCCGCTTCCTATGGCGGTCCCCAGATCATGGGGTTCAATGCCGAGTTTTGCGGATACCCGAGTGTACGGGAATTCGTCCTGGCCTTTGCGGCAAGCGAAGCCAATCAGCAGGAAGCCTTTATCACCTATCTGGATAAGGTCGGGCTTGCCCAGGCCCTCCGGGACAAGGACTTCAGGGCAATTGCCCGCCGCTACAATGGATCGGGTCAGGTCGAACACTATGCCAACCTGATGATTGCTGCCTACAGGCGGCTTTGCTCGCGAACGGCGACGACCGTGCGGC
This sequence comes from Roseibium sp., assembly GCA_050294735.1. Lineage (GTDB taxonomy): Bacteria > Pseudomonadota > Alphaproteobacteria > Rhizobiales > Stappiaceae > Roseibium. The sequence continues at coordinate 2,100 of JBNKOQ010000255.1, forward strand.
TGCCCTCAACCGGTGTGCTTCGGCTCGGCTCCGAAGGTTACCGGGTCCGTGCCTTGCAGGAACGGCTTGTCTCCCTTGGCTATCACCTCCAACCCGATGGTGACTTTGGCCCGGCCACGCGCCGTCAGGTGGTGGCGTTTCAGGCAGATCATGGACTGACCCCAGATGGACGCGTCGGCACGATCACCGAACAAGCCCTGGAAACAGCCCTGCCGGTCAAGGCACAGCCGGGCGACACACGGGAGAACCTGACCGTGAAGGATCTGCGCAAGAGCGGGTCTCAGACGGTCAAACAGGCCGACCGCCTGACAGGGCTGGGGGTGACAACCCTTGGCACTGGCGCTGCGGCCAAGGCGCTTGAAGAGGCTGGCGGCTTGCCCGGCCTCGACGCTCTCAAGGGGGTGTCCGGCTTGGTGCAGGAAATCTCCGGGTTTGTCTCGCCAGTGCTCCGGCTCATTGGTGACAACAAGTGGCTTGCCCTGATCGCTATCGGGGGCGCGGTCTTCTTGCTTGCCCGTCAGATCAAATTGCGCCGCCTGTCGGACGCTAAAGAATGGAGGCATGTCGGATGACCTGGCTGTTGTCTTTTGCCTTGAAGCTGCTGACCTCCGGAGCTGCCGACAAGGTGCTCGATTATCTGAAGACCGATGCGGCTCGTCAGACCGGCGAAGCCCAAATCAGGGCCAATGTGACGATTGCGGAGATTGAGGCGGCTGTCTCTCACACCCGCATCATGGCGGACCTTCAGAAATCGAAATTCGCCAACCTGCCGTACTGGATTTTCGCGGGGCTCTTTGTCCTGCCGCTCGGCTTCTGGTGGTCCGCCGTGATCCTCGACAGCGTGTTCCTGTTCGGCTGGCACGTGGCCATCGTTCCAATTCTCGAAGAGTGGGGCGGGCAAATGATCCGCTGGATCTTCTACACCGGCACCGTTGTCGGTGCGGTCAAGATGCTGAAGTGAGGCCGAATGTTTGACCTTCTGAAACTGACAGACAGCGCCTTCAACATTCTGGCGTTCCTGTTCGGCACCGCTGCCCTTGCCGTGTCCTGGCTGACACGCGGGTCCAAGGCGAATGCCCGGCAAATCCAGAAACTGAAAGACCAGAACAGCGATCAGGCCGAGCGCATCCGCACCCTGGAAGGGCGCCTGGAAACGCTGCCCACCAAAGACGATTTCCATGCGCTGGACCTCAAACTCAGCAGCCTTGGGGGCAATCTGGAAACCGTTTCAACGAAGCTTGAAGCCGTCGACCGGGTCGCCCGGCGCATTGACGACTTTCTCTTGAACAAAGGAGCCCCGTCGTGAATTACGCCGAACACACCGCGTCCGATTGCCGCTTGATTGTTCTGAAGGCTCTTGCCGGGGAAGCCGACAACCGTCTCAACGAGACGATGCTCGCGCATGTCCTGCAAACCTTCGGGCACTCGAAAAGCCGGGACTACATCCGCACACAGCTGCGCAAGCTTGAAGAGCTTGGCGCGGTGGAACTGACTGAAGCCGGTACAGTCCTGGTTGCCGGGCTATGCCGCCCCGGCCTTGACCATGTGGAGCGCCGGGCCTTTCTGGATGGCGTTCTGAAACCTTCGATTGGGGGCTGACATGGCCAAGCCGCGCAAAGGCAGAGGCCGCCTGTCATCCATCGAACAGCTGCCGCCCGAATGCGACCAGATCATCGTCTGGGCCGCCAACGAGTTGCGCAGCCGGGATCGGACACAGAAGGATGTCTATCAGGAGTTCTTCGCCAAGCTGGAAGAGCTTCAGCTGGAGTTCCACGGCGAGCTGAGTTTCGAAATCCCCTCTCTTTCGTCCTTCAATCGATATTCGTTGAAATTGGCACATATGACCCGCCGTCTGGACGACACGCGCAATATTGTGAGTTCACTTGCCAAGGACTTTGACGGGAAAGCTTCCGACGATCTGACCGTTATTGCTGCGGACGCCATCAAGTCACTGGTCTTTGAATTGCTTACCGATGCAGGGGACAGCGGCCTCAATCCAAAAGCCGCGATGGATCTTGCCAATGCCCTGCGCGCGGCCTCCGCAGCACAAGGCATTTCGACCAAACGCCGGTCACAGGTCGAAGCGGACTTTGCCAAGAAAACCGATGGTGTTCTGACCAAGGTGGCTGAGATCAAGGGGCTGACAGCCGAGACCGTTGCAACGCTCCGGCGTGAATTTCTGGGATTGCGCAAATGACCCGACACCAGCCCAACAAAGCTGTGCTGTCCCGCGATCCCGAAGATCTACCGGTCGAGTTGCCCCGAGGCGCAGAGATCCCGAAGGATCTTGATCCGTTGGCCGATGGCATTTTGATGGATCATCAAAAGGAATGGCTGGAAGACAAGTCCGATCTGAAGCTTGCCGAAAAGGGGCGGCGAACCGGCATTACCTTTGCCGAGGCTCTGGACGATACGTTGATAGCAGCAGCCAGCCGGGAAGCTGGCGGCGACAATGTCTTTTACATCGGCGACACCAAGGACAAGGGACGCGAGTTCATTGGCTACGTGGCTCATTTTGCCAGGGTGGTTGCCGGTGAGCTTCTGGACATCGAAGAGTTTCTGTTTGAAGACAAACGCGACGATGGCTCCAGCCGCCATATATCCGCGTTTCGTATCCAGTTCGCATCTGGTTACCGGGTCGAAGCTCTGTCCTCGCGGCCGGAAAATATCCGCGGGCTTCAGGGCACGGTGGTGATCGATGAGGCCGCGTACCACAAGGATGTCCGGGAAGTCCTGGACAGTGTGAACGCGCTTTTGATCTGGGGTGGCAAGATCCGGGTTATCTCCACCCACAACGGCGTGCTCAATCCGTTCAATGAATTGATCCGGGAGGCGGCTGCCGGGAAGGTTCCGTTTAACCGCCATTTTATCCCCTTTGAAAAGGCGGTTAAAAACGGGCTGTTCAAACGTGTTTGCATGCGGACGGGCGAGCTCTACACGAAGGAAGCCGAAGCCGCCTGGGAAGCCAAGATCCGGGCGGCCTATGGTCCACGCAAATCGGCGATGCATCAGGAGCTGGACGCCATTCCGTCCGAAGCGGAAGGGGCTGCCCTAACCCGCGTCCAGATCGAGAGCTGCATGGCGCAGGGCATTCCGATTGTCCGCTGGTCTTGCGACGATGATTTCAAGAACGCTCCTGAGCACATCCGCAAAGCCGAGCAGGCGGACTGGTGCAAAGAGAACCTGCTGCCGATCCTGAAAAAACTGGACCCGACGCGCCAGCATTGCTTCGGTGTGGATTTTGCCCGCTCAGGTGATCTGACCTTCATGCTTTTCTTCGAGATAGGCCGGGATCTTGTCCGGCGCACTGTCTTCGCGATTGAGCTGCGCAATGTCCCCTTCGATCAACAGCGCGATGTGCTTTTTTATGCTGGTGATGGCCTGCCACGTCTTGGCGCGGGGG
>JBNKOQ010000256.1:0-5498 GCA_050294735.1 Roseibium sp.
GTACATTTTATGCGGCGCGACGACGATGGTTTCTCCGTCATTGATATAGGTTTTGTACGGTCCATAGAAATCAGCCCCTGAACCTTCGAAGCCTTCAGGGTCATCCAGTGATGCGCGATGCAGTGCTTTCATGTCGAGCAGCTGGCGCTGCAAAGCTCCTGCTCTCGACCAATCGGCGTCACGGGCGCTGTAGATCAGAGGATCAACCGCGAGCGTCACGCCGCTGGATTTGGCGGACTGCATCAAGGTCTCGATATTGCCAATAGCGCCCAGGGTTTTGAGGTTTTCCGCCAGCAGCCCATAAAGTTTTCCGTCTTCCGCCAGAAAGTCATTCTGCGGGTCCGTGATCACAATAGCCGTGTGGGATTTGTCAAAATGCGGCAGTTCGGTTTCTGCCGCGGAGGCAGTGGCGACCGAAAGTGCAAACGGAAGCCCAACGGCAAGGGAGAGAAGAAGGTTTTTCATTTTTCATCGTCCTTAGCTTGATCATATCCATCACCGTTCGTCGTAAGAAGTGCCGGTGATGACGTTGAGCTACGCCTGCTGACCCTCTGCCGATGTAACAATTGTTGCAGTTGGAAGAATTTTCGCAGCCTCAATTCAAATCCCGCGCCACAGGAACAAAGGTCACATCGCTGCTTGGGTCTGCGCTACCTGCTTCGGCAGCAGGCGAAAGACGCCGAGGCGGGTTTCCTGACCAAGAGCCGCAAAACAGAGGCCTTTGGAACAATGGATGAAAGGAACCGCGTGGCCAGATGAATATTTGGCCCGGAAGTACCGTTGGGCCGTCTTCAATTTAATAACGGCTTCGCGCGCCAATTCGGACATAGAGGTCATCCCCTAAGGTGCCCGAAAGCGGACATATCTCTATAGCGGCATCATGTCTCCTGTGCGCCAGATCCAGCTATTCCGACATCGCGAAGTTTGACCGTTCATTGCCCGCTAACGTTGATGTCGTCGCGGTTCGTCTATCCAGTCTGGCAGCGGAATCCCTCCTTGTCACTCACGAAGGTCTTCAGGCGAACAAGCGAATGTTGCGGTTCTCCAAAATCCGTGAAATGCTTCGAGGCCGCACGAAAATACCGTGCGAATAACAGACGCGCTCCGACTTTTTAGTGGGCATCCAAACGCATCACAGGTCCTGCCCCCTGATTGTCGATCGGGCTTAACCCGCCGAGGGAGGGACAACGATGACTGCACGACCAGACCCGACTTTCCACGCGACTGCCAAACTCGCGATGCAGGCGCCGGTAGAGAACTATGCCTACACGCTGATGCTGAGCCCTGACTTCTCGCAGCCAGATGGCTTGGCCGTGGTCGACGTAAATCCGAAATCAAAAGACTTTGGCAAGATCGTTCACACCGTAATGATGCCCAACAAGGGCGACGAGTTTCACCATTTCGGTTGGAACGCCTGCTCTTCGGCTCTTTCGCCCCTAAACGGTCACCCGTTTCTCGAGCGCCGCTTTCTGATCATTCCCGGTATCCGATCCTCACGCATCTACGTGATAGACACCAAGGGCGGACCGACCAAGGCCAAGATCCACAAAATCATCGAGCCAGAGGAGGTCTTCGCCAAGACCGGCTATTCGCGACCGCACACCATCCATTGCGGGCCGGAGGGCATATATGTCTCGACGCTCGGTGGCGGCGGCCCGGACGGCACAGACGGACCTCCCGGCATTTTTATCATGGATTGCGAGACGTTCGATATCATCGGCCGCTACGAGATCGACCGCGGTTCGCAGGACAAGCAATATGATTTCTGGTGGAATTTGCCGCGCGACTATATGGTTTCGAGCGAATGGGGCCTGCCGCCGCAATTCGAAAACGGCATCGTGCCCGAGGACCTGCTGTCCAACAAATACGGCCACCAGATTCATTTTTGGAACTTGCGCGAGCGCAGGAATGTGCAGACGATCGATCTCGGTGCCAACCACCAGATGGCACTGGAAGTGCGCCCGGCACACGATCCGGTGAAGGAATACGGCTTCCTCGGCGTGGTTGTCGACACGACCAATCTCGAAGGGTCGATCTGGACATGGTGGCGCGAAGGCGGCGAGTTCCATTGCAAGAAGACAGCTGTCATCCCGCCTGAGGCCGCCGAAAAGGACGACCTGCCGCCCTTGCTGCAGGGCTTTGGCGCGGTGCCGCCGTTGGTCACAGACATCGACCTGTCACTTGACGACCGGTTCCTCTATGTCGCCTGCTGGGGCACTGGCGAGATGCGCCAATATGATGTGTCCGACCCGATGAACCCGAAGCTTGCTGACTCGGTTCATGTCGGCGGCATTACCCGCAAGACCAAACATCCCAATGGGAAGGACTTCGGTTACGGCCCTCAGATGATCGAGATCAGCCGCGACGGCAGGCGCGTCTACTGGACCAATTCGCTATATTCGACCTGGGATGATCAATTCTATCCCGGCGACCGGGGCGGAGCGATGGTCAAGGCCGATGTCGGTGCCAATGGTGGGCTAACACTGGACAAGGACTTCTATGTTGAGTTTCCGAAGGGTTACCGTTCGCACCAGATTCGACTCGAGGGTGGGGACTGTTCAACGGATTCCTTTTGCTATCCGTCCGTATAACCGCCTGCCCGGATGAATGAGTGGATGAGCGAGTGGACGACAGCCGGTCTCTGGCTGGCTGTCATCGCCAGCGGTATCTATCACGGCGTCAACCCCGGCATGGGCTGGCCGTTGGCCGTCTCGGCAGGGCTGTTGGACAAACGGGCCGGCGAACTGTTCCGGGCGCTCGGTCTTCTGGCCGTGGGCCACTTCTTTGCGATGATTGGTGTTCTAATGCCGTTCGGCGTGATGCTGACGCTGGTGCTGTGGGAACGGCAGATTCGCATCGCCGCAGGGCTGATTGTCATCGCAGCAGGAATATATCTGCTAATCAACCGACGCCACCCGCGCGTCCTCGCCCGCATCCCGCCGGCGCAACTCGCCCTTTGGTCCTTCGCAGCCGCCACGGCGCACGGCGCCGGGCTGATGATGGTGCCTATTTATCTGGGCTTGTGCCAAGCCGGGGCGCTGGATGCCGGCCACCAGGCGGCTGCCACACTCATAGCCGGTAACCTGATCACAGCCGCCGCCGTCTCCGTGGTCCATACGGCCGCCATGATTGGAAGCGGCGGCGTTATTGCCATTGCCGTCTATCGATGGCTCGGACCCAAGTTCATTTCACAAAGCTGGTTCAATCTCGACATCGTCTGGGCCGTGAGCCTGATCCTGGTGGGGGGGATTGGAATCGCGAGTATCGGATTCGGACGGTGAGTCATGTCCATTTGGTAGGCAATTCTCTCATCATATTCATGTCTGGAAAGGGCCAAACTCGGACAGCAGGACCAGATGTTTAGATGTCCGCTCCCGCCTTTCGGTACCCCAACAACGGATAGTCCGCTCCCGGCCCCAATCCTGTTATTCGCGGAAATTGCGGTGCAGCCCTTCCCAAGGCGGTCATCGCCACCGTCGAGCGGGGGACAAACCACCAAACGGCGCAGCGGCCACTTGCCTCTCCGCCCGTCTTGCCGTGGCTTGACCATGGCATCCATGCCGTTGCGGTGCTGCGAACGCAGTGGCCTCGAGAAGAGAGATCAAGCCATGGATTGCCGGATCAAGTCCACTGCTGTCCGGTTAAGCAGAGCTTGAGAAAGCCGGGACCTGTCCGCTTGTTGTCTCTCCCCCCTTGCGGGGGAGACGGGAGTGCGCCGCAGCGCCGTTCACGCCCACAGCCCCCCGGACGGAGGAGCCGGGGGGTGTGCTGGGAGCCAAGGGAGGGTGTCTTTAGGGCCTCCTAGAAGCAGACGCGTTCATAACCGACGATAACGGTGTGGCCGCGATAGGGGTTCCACTGGCGGATCGGTTCGTTGTGGCAGCGGCGCGGCGCGGTGTAGCCGTAGTTGGTGTTGAGGCTCGGGGCGGCGTAGCGGTTGTTGTAGGTATAGCCGTTGCTGCGGTTGTTCTGGAGACGCGGTGCGCCGTAGCCTTGGCCATGGGCCTGACGGGCCTGGTTGGCGACGATGGCGCCGGCGGCGAGGCCGATGATGGCGCCGGCGATCAGCGCGCCGTTGCGGCCGTTCTTGGCGGAAGCGGCCTGGGTCGACACGCTCATGGCGGTGGTTGCGATCATGGTGACGGCCAGGGTGGTTGCTGCGAACTTCTTGAACATTGCTCTTTCCTTCTCTTGTCGAGGCCCCGGTCGCCGGGGGGATCTGCGAGGCGGGCCGCTGGAGTGCGCCGTCCATGGAAAGAACTTACGAGATCTCGGCGCCCGGCACCTGTGACGGGCGTCACCGGCCAAACAAGAGGAGGGAAACCGGCTGGTCCTCCTCCCTGAGGGAGGAGAGACCCAAGCCGGAGCGTCACGCCACCTTTTTCGCCAACCGTTTGCGGATGCTTGCAACGTCTGCCTGAGGCGTCGCCGCGAAGAGGGTTCGGGTGTAGTCGTGCTGCGGGTTGCCGAAGACTTCGTCCCGCGTGCCGTATTCCACCACCTCGCCGAAGTACATCACCATCACCTTGTCGGCGAGATAACGCACCACGGACAGGTCGTGGCTGATGAAGACATAGGTCAGGCCCATTTCGTCCTGAAGGTCCTTCAGAAGGTTGAGGATCTGCGCCTGAACGGAGAGATCGAGCGCCGAGACCGGCTCGTCGAGCACCAGCAGCTTCGGCTTCAGCATGATCGCCCGGGCAATGGCGACGCGCTGACGCTGGCCGCCGGAGAACATATGCGGATAGCGGCCATAGTGTTCCGGCTGAAGCCCGACCTTCTGCAGCATTTCCAGCGCCATGTCCCGCCGTTCCCCGGCGCCCATATCCGTGTTGAGCAGCAAAGGCTCTTCCAGGACGTGGCCGATCTTCTGGCGCGGATTGAGCGAACCGTAGGGGTTCTGGAAGACGATCTGCACCTTCTGGCGCATGTCCTTCGAGATCCCGGTTTTCGAGATATCGATGGGCAGGCCGTCGACCTCAATGGTGCCGGAAGACTGCGGATCGATCATGGTCAGCATGCGCGCCAGCGTCGACTTTCCGCAGCCACTCTCGCCAACGACGGCAAGGGTCGAGCCACGCTCCACATCGAAGCTGACGCCCTTGACCGCGGTCAGCTGGCTGGCTTTCCGGAACATCCCGCCGGAAATGTCATACGTGCGGTAGAGGTCACGGACCTTTAAAATAGCGTCGCTCATCAGACCCCTCCTGCTTCCGCGAAGTCACTGACCGTCGGCAACCGGTCGCCCGTGGCATTTTCCGGCAAGGCGGACAGCAGGGCTTTCGTGTAGGCATGCTGCGGGTTTTCAAACAGGGACAAGACGTCCGCCTCTTCCATCTTGCAGCCCTTGTACTGGACGATCACCCGGTCGGCGGTCTCGGCAACGACACCATGCTCGGCGGTACCGGCCGCGACCTGCTCGACGGCGGTGACGGCGACGACCGGCTTCTGGGCGGCGGTCAGCAGGACACCCTGCTTGGCTGGGACGGCAACGACAC
>JBNKOQ010000257.1:0-5492 GCA_050294735.1 Roseibium sp.
TGAGCGAACGCACCGTGTATGCCGCAAACGGCGTATCGTTCACCGTCGACGAAGGACAAATCGTCGGCCTGGTTGGAGAATCGGGCAGCGGCAAGAGCGTCACCAGCCTGTCGGTGATGCGTCTCATCCACGAACCCGGACGCATTGAAAGCGGCCAGGTTCTCTTGCACCAGGAGGATCATACTCGTGACCTGCTCGCGCTGTCCGACCCTGAAATGGAACACGTGCGTGGTAACCGGATCTCGATGATTTTTCAGGATCCGATGATGACCCTCAATCCGGTCCTCAAGATCGGCGCACAGATGACGGAGGCGATCACCGCGCACGAAAAAGTATCCAAGCGGGACGCCTGGCAACGGGCCAGGGATGGCCTCGCCGAAGTCGGAATTCCCTCCCCCGAAGAACGTCTGGAATCCTATCCGCACCAGCTGTCCGGCGGTATGCGCCAGCGTGTTGCGATCGCGATTGCGTTTTTGAACCGGCCGGAATTCGTTATCGCAGATGAGCCGACGACCGCCCTCGACGTGACGATCCAGGGTCAGATTTTGGCGCAGGCGCAAAAGCTCTGCTCCCAGTACAAAACCGCCATGATCTGGATTACCCACGATCTGTCCGTTGTTTCTGGCCTGGCTGATGAGATCGCTGTGATGTACGCCGGACACATTGTTGAACATGGCCCTTCCGCGTTGGTTCTCGGCGAACCGCGCCATCCCTACACCGCCGGCCTGATCAAATCGGTTCCCGGTGAGCACATGGTTGGGCACCGCCTCTACCAGATCCCGGGCATGACCCCCTCCTTGCTGACATTGGGCGAGGAATGTGCTTTCCAGGCCCGTTGCCCTCACGCGACAAAACAATGTGCGGCAAGCCCTGCCATGACCGAAGAAAGCCCCCGTTTTTTCCGCTGCCACAATCCAATGGCCGGTCTTGAAATTTCCGAGGAGCTCGGCGCATGACCGACATTCTTCAAATTGCCGGGGTCACCAAGACCTTTACCCAGCCTCTCGATCTGGCGGCCAAGGCAGCCAATCTTCTGGGTGCGAAAAACCGTGAAGTCCGTGTCCAGGCCGTCGACAATGTCAATCTCTCGATCCGCAAGGGGGAAGTCCTCGGCGTGGTCGGCGAATCCGGCTGCGGCAAGTCGACCCTGGGCCGCATGGTCGCCGGAATCCATGATGCCACCGGCGGAGACATTGTCTGGAAAGGCAAGACTTATTCGCAGATGACCCGACAGGAAAAGAAGGCTTATATCCTGGCGGTCCAGATGATCTTTCAGGACCCTTATTCGTCGCTTAACCCGCGCAAGAAAATTATACAGGCTGTCAGCGAAGCGCCGGTTGCCCACGGTCTTGTTCCAGCCGGAGAGCGTGACGAATTCACGGTCCGGACCCTGGAGAAGGTTGGCCTCGACCCCTCCTTGCGAAACCGCTATCCGCACCAGTTTTCAGGCGGACAGCGCCAACGCATAGGCATTGCCAGAGCCTTGGCGGTGAATCCCGAGTTCCTTGTCTGCGATGAATCGATTGCCGCTCTGGATGTCTCGATCCAGGCACAGATCATCAATCTCTTTCTCGACCTTCGCGAAGAGCTCGATCTGACCTACATGTTCATTAGCCACGACCTGTCCGTGGTACGGCATATTTCAGATCGGGTGGCGATCATGTACCTGGGCCGAGTTGTCGAGCTTGCTCCGGCCAAAGAGATATTCGCCGACGCAAATCATCCCTATTCGCAGGCCCTTCTTGCAGAGGCCCCGCAGATCACCGAAGGCCACCGCACCTTCCATCCGATCAAGGGTGAAGTGCCCTCAGCGATAAACCCGCCGTCAGGATGCCATTTTCATCCCCGTTGCCCGCATGCGACCGCGCTCTGCAAAACGGAGAAACCGGAACTTAGGGAAATCGCACCGGGCCGTTTTTCTGCCTGTCACCTGAACGCGGCTTAGGCCGCTTCAGGCCCTGTAGCATTAGGGTTCGGACTCATCAAATTTATGGGTCCGAACCCTAGACACCGTAGTAATCGCGATACCATTGAACGAAACGGGCAACGCCGGTTTCGACATCTGTTCTCGGGCGATAACCGGTCAGAGTCTGCAGCAGATCCGCATTGGCCCAGGTAGCGGGAACGTCTCCGGCCTGCATCGGCATCAAGTTGCGTTCGGCGGTCCGTCCTGTCGCCTTCTCGATGGCCGTAATAAAGTCGGACAGCTGCACGGCATTGGAATTGCCGATGTTCACCACCCGCCAGGGAGCAACCGGGGACAAGCTGTCGCCTTCCGGCGGTTCATTGTCCTCCGGCGTTTCCGGCACCGCATCGATCAACAAGTGGATGCCCTCCACGAGATCTTCCACATAGGTGAAGTCCCGCTTCATATCGCCATGGTTATAGACGTCGATCGGCTTGCCTTCGAGAATCGCCTTGGTGAATTTGAACAGGGCCATATCGGGACGGCCCCAAGGACCATAAACGGTAAAAAAGCGGAACATCGTCACCGGCAATCCGAACAAATGGGCATAGGAATGCGCCATGTTCTCGGTCGCCTTCTTTGTCGCAGCGTAGAACGACATCTGATGGTCGGCTTTGTCGGTCTCGGTATAAGGCATTTCCGTATTGGCCCCGTAGGCCGAAGACGTCGACGCGAGCAGCATATGCTGTGGCGGATGGGCTCTGGCGGCTTCGAGAAGTTCGAACGTGCCGCAGACGTTGCTCTCCAGGTAAGACCGGGGATTCTCGATTGAGTACCGTACTCCCGCCTGCGCAGCCAGGTGGATCACCACATCCGGCTTTTCGCTGGCGAACAGCTTCATCAGCAGATCCGGGGTCTCAACCCTATCGTTGACCGCCGTGAAATGCTCGTTCTGCAGCAGCATTTGCTGCCGCCGCTCCTTGAGTTTCACATCGTAATAATCGGTCATTGCGTCGAGACCGATGACCCTGAAGCCATCTTCCAGCAGCCGCGTGCACAGGAAGTATCCAATGAAGCCCGAAGACCCGGTGACCAAAGCTTTGCGCATGCTGACAACACCATAGTTGGAACAATGCCAGGATGCTTACTACCGGACCTGCGACAATACAATTACTGTTCCGGGGAAGCTTCTTTTTGAGCCACACAGCTTCAGGCTCAAGCCGGCTCCAGCACATCGACCAAAGCACCACGCGCGCCAATCACCCTGCCCGCAAGCCCAGCGCCGGCGGCAACAGATTGCTCCAGGTTTTTGCCTTGCAGATGGGCGGCCAGGAAACCGGCATTGAAACTGTCCCCGGCCGCAGTGGTATCGACGACGGACGTGACGGCAACAGCAGGATAGGCCGTGCAGACACCATCGGTCTTGCAGGTCACCTCATCTGGACCGTTCTTGACCACGACCAGCGAGACACCGACCTTCTCGTAACGTGCAGCTGTTTCCAGCGGTGAACCATCGCCGAAGTGGCTTGCTTCATCCTCGAATGAGGGCAGCACGATGTCCGAGTGCCTGGCCGCATCCATGATCGCGTCACACATCTCCGCGCAACCCTCCCAAAGCCGGGGGCGCAAGTTCGGGTCAAATGCCACGACACTTCCGTTCGCGCGAGCCTTGCTCAACGCCGCAAGCAGATGCTCGCGGTCAGGTTTCGAGAGTATGCCCAGGGTGATTCCGGAGAAATAAATCAATCCGGCACCGTCAAGTCTGCTCTCCAGCAGGTCCGCATCTGCCGCAAGACATTTCGCAGCAGAATCCGATCGCCAGTAAGCAAAGCTCCGCTCACCGTCAGCAAGCTGGATCATGTAGAGCCCGACCGTCTTGTCGGAGCGCCGTTCGACGCCACTGGTATCGAGACCCGCATCTTCCAGAAAGCTCAGCATTCTGTCGGACACGGCGTCTGTCCCGACAGCTGTCAGGTAGGAGACATTCCAGCTTTCCGGCAGCAACTTGCGCGCATACCAGGCTGTGTTCAGCGTATCTCCAGCGAATCCCATGGCATAAGTGCCATCTTCGGTCGGCGCCATCTCCACCATACATTCACCGATGGAGAGAAAAGTACTATTCACTGTCGGGTTCTCCGGCAAAGAATTGGGAATAATCAGAGCGGATGCGGGGGATCTGCTCCTTGATCCGCGATAAATGAACACGCATCAGCGCAATCGCCCGGTCGGTGTCGCGAGCCTTAATAGCCTCCATGACTTTCACATGGTCATCAAAAGCGGCTTGCGAGGCAAAAGACAACGAAAGAAACCGGACCCGGTCCATGTGGGCTTTGTTTTCCTTGATGATATCCCAGGCAAAATCAAGTCCCGTACGTTGACATATCTCGCGGTGGAACTGGTCGTCCAACGCGTGAAAAAGAACGGGCTCCCGGGCGGCAACCGCTTTTCGTTGCTGCTCAATGACATCTTCCAGAGCAGCGATATCGTCATCCGTCAGCCGCTCGCAGGCAGCCCGGACGGTCTCTGCCTCAATCGCGCTTCGTACGAAACGCGCCTGAAACACGGCCTTTTCCGAAATCGGTGAGACAGTCGTTGCCCGCTGCGGGCGGATGATCAGAAACCCCAGCTTGGACAAACGGTAGAAGGCGTCACGCACCGGTTGCCGGGACACCTGCAATGCCTTGGCCACCTCGACTTCGGACATTTTCGTCCCTGGCGGCAGCTCCAGCGACAGGATCTGCTGATGCAACTCCTCAAAAACGCTGTCCGCAACCGACGGTCTGCTGAGCGGTTCCAGCGCTCTCAACGGGCTCGATCCCGGCATATCATCCCTCCGTTGACTCGATCTGAATACTAGCATATTACCAAACTAGCTTATTGCAAAGCCTTAGTTTCGGAAGGCTCGACACGGGGAGTTTTAGGGTGGGACAACTGGATCCGGATAGGCTTTTTCCTGCGGATACGACATCGCGTGGCATAGCGCGGGAGCTTTATGCGACCGTCAAGGATCTGCCGATCATCAGCCCCCACGGGCACACCGATCCGCGCTGGTATGCGGAAAATGCGGCCTTTCCCGACCCGGCCCAGCTGTTCATCACCCCCGATCACTACGTCTTCCGCATGCTGTGCTCCCAGGGGATTACTCTGGAGAGCCTTGGAGTGCCGCGGACAGACGGTGGCTGGACGGAAGAGAACGGCCGCAGGGTCTGGCGGATATTTGCCGAAAACTTTCATCTGTTTCGGGCGACACCTTCCCGGATGTGGCTTGACCACGCTTTCGAACAGGTCTTCGGCTGGTCCGGGCGCCTGACAGCAGAAACAGCAGACGCCGCCTACGATCACATCGCTGAATGCCTTGCCCGTCCGGAATTCCGCCCGCGCGCTCTTTTCGAGCGGTTCAATATCGAGGCAATCGCCACAACGGAATCTCCCCTGGATGACCTGAATTGGCACCGGATGATCCGGGACAGCGGCTGGAGCGGCAAGGTTGTGACAGCCTACAGGCCCGATGCGGTGGTTGACCCGGAATTCGACGGCTTCGCCGCAGACATTGAAAAGTTTGGCGAGCTGACTGGCGAGAATGCCA
>JBNKOQ010000258.1:0-5486 GCA_050294735.1 Roseibium sp.
GACCACGCCGACGGGCGAGCCCGCGCGGCGCTCGGGCTGGTGCTCCACATGGCCTACCAGCGTCGCGGCCCATTCGGCCGGCAGCGCGAGCTCGTCGATGAGGTCCGCGGGCTGGCCGAAACGGGACCAAGCGGTCCCGGTCACCAGCATGTTGTGAGAAACCCGCAGCTCCCGGGCGACAATGTCGATCATTGGAACATTGCCGCCGTGTGAATTGATCAACACCAGCTTTCGAATGCCTGCACGTGCGACGCTTTCGCCGATCTCCAACCAGGCTTTGGTCGCGGTTTCCCATGACAGGGTCAGGGTGCCAGGAGATGAAATGTGCTCGTTTGATTTACCGATCGCCTGTGTCGGCAGGAAGGTTGCTGGAATGTCATCCGGTAAGAGTTCCAGCACGCGCTTGACCTGGCCTTCCGCAATCGCGGTGTCGGTGTAGACCGGAAGATGCGGTCCGTGTTGTTCGATGGCTGCAACGGGCAGGATGGCAATCCAGTCTTTAACGCCGGGATCTGCAAAGTCCAAGGTCGTCATTTCATGCCAGAACGGTTTGGGAAGAGTTGTCATTTGTGCCTCTGGGAGTTTGTTCGCGCATGCAACATAGCGTTCTTGTGTGTTTGCGTCAGTGAATGAAATGACCTTCTGACCGGTAGCTCACGAATTTCTGATCCAATCTCTTAAGCCTTGTTAACCTGCCGCTAGGGCAAATGGGGTTCAATAAGGGCATGTTATCGGCACTTGTCACCAATTTGGCGATCAGCAGCCCGCGCGGCAGCGGGTTGCCAAGCGACGCCCAACGGGAATCCGAGCAGTCGACGCTCGGACGGGGTGTCGAACGTGCCGACGAGTCTGCGGGGTCGCGGCAAGTATCGGCTCGCCAGGCAGGTGCTGTGCCTCCCCTTACACCTTCAGCCATACTCGCGGTGCAGTCGCTGGACGAAGCCAAGACCGCTAGTGGTCAAACGGAAGCCGATCCGGAAGATGCTGCGGGCACCTCTGACGAGGACGGCGCAGCCACCGCAAAAGACGGCCGGGCATCGGGAAGCCCGGTTTCGGTAAGCGGTCAGAAGGAAGAAAATAGCGCCACCGGAACTTCAGAGGATGAGGGTGATGCGGATGGTGACGGCCTCAATGACGCGGAAGAGAAACAGGTTGAGGAGCTGAAGCAACGGGACAGGGAGGTCCGGGCGCACGAACAGGCGCATGCCCGCGTGGGCGGCGCTTATGCCGGTTCAGCCAGTTATACGTTTCAGCAGGGGCCGGATGGGACGCGATATGCCGTCGGCGGTGAAGTCTCGATAGATACCTCGTCTGAGCGAACACCTGAAGCGACCATCCGCAAAATGCAGGTGGTGATCCGTGCGGCGACCGCTCCAGCCGAACCATCTTCGCAGGATTTGAAAGTTGCCCAGCAAGCGCGTGCCCAGCTATCGGCAGCGCAAGCGGAAGCCCGTGCACAGGCGGCTGAGGAACTGGCAGGCGATGACGAAGAAGACGCATCCGCTGCCGCCAACTCAGAAGCATTAGCAGAGCCTTCTTCTGAGGGAGACGCAGATCGGAACCCGTCACAGGCCGGTATTGATGGCTCGTCAAACGAAAGTGGCCGGTTCTCATCACGTGCCGAGGCTGAAAAGGCGTCCGAGGTCTATGCTCTCGCCAGCAATGGTTTCTTCGGCTCGAACCCCGATATATCGCAGGCTTCCCGAAACAGTGTTGTTGCGTAGGGTCCGAACCCCAGCACGGACACTAACCGTTGAAGAATGACACTCGCAGATTCCCCGGGATGGAGGCTGCCCGTCTCAGGTGATCGGTTGTCAAAGGCGGGACTGTCCAGATAAGATAATGCTCGCAGGCATATCCGCTCTGCTCTCTTTCCAAACGAGATTTTCATGAACATTAGACGTGCCCGGTATGCCGTTGGCCTGGTATTTCTGCTTTTGGGCTCGATGATTGGTACCTGGGCATCACGCATTCCCGACATCAAAATGACCTTGGCCGTAGACGACAGCGGGTTCGGATTGGTGCTGCTGATGATGGCATCAGGGGCCGTAACGGGAATTGTGTTTTCGGGTCGGTTGATAGATCTTTTTGGAGCCGCACGGGTCACAAAAGTGGCTGCTACGGCAACGCTGATCTTGTTCCCGGTCCTTCCGCTGGCCACATCGGTGTTAGCGCTTTTGGGGCCGATTTTTGCCGTCGGATTTGCCTTTGGAACCGTTGATGTTTCAATGAATGGTTGGGGAGCCGATGTTGAAAAGGCTCTTAAACGCCCCGTCATGTCATCTTATCATGGGCTTTTCAGTTTGGGGGCCGGATTGGGCGCCGGGGCTGGCGCGGCCGCATTGTGGCTTGAGCTTTCCGTGCTGACGCATTTTTTCGCCTGGCTCGCTGTTTTTCTGGTGCCCTTAATTATTGTGTTGCGTGTGAATTGGTCCTGGAACCCGGCACCGAAGAGTGCGGAGAAGCCTCCGCTTATCGGTGTTCCCAGAGGCCCCTTGTTTTTCGTTGGTCTCTTGGCGTTGATCGCGGCACTGGGAGAAGGTGCGGTCACCGATTGGGCCGCTCTCTATCAGATCCAGGAACTCGGTATTGATAGTTCACAAGCTGCAATAGGGTTTTCCGTGTTTTCAGTGGCTATGGTGATCATGCGCCTGGTAGGGGATCAGATTATCGCGCGGTTTGGGCCCGTGCCTGTTTCCCGGATCAGCGGTCTTGCCGCTTTTGCCGGAACGCTCCTGCTCGTCTGGGGAGATGGGTTGTGGATGGTTTGGACAGGCTGCGCCATCATGGGACTTGGAAACGCCCTGATCTTCCCGTTAGCGATGTCAAGAGCCGCCGCTGACCCGGTCATGTCTTCCGGTGCCGCGCTCGCGGCCGTGGCGACCCTCGGCTATGGCGCGTTCCTGCTTGGGCCGCCCATTCTGGGGTTCATCGGCGATGCTGTCTCCCTCAGGGCTGCCTTCAGCCTGGTGGCGGTTCTGGCCCTTTTGATTGCCGTGTTGGCCCGGCACTTGAGGGCTACCGCTCCCGCCTCCTAGATAGAGGATGGGTCTCTCAGAAACGCGCTAAGACTGGGTAACCACAAGTCGCTGTCGGCAAGGTCCAGGTGGCTGCTGTTGGGCAACGAGGCGATGGTTACCTGTCTTGCTGTCTCCGGGTGGGCGGCATTCAACGCAGCCTTGAAGCGTGCCGCGCCATCTGGCGGGACATGGGTGTCACACCCGCCGCACAGGAAATGGATCCGGGGCGAGCGGGCATAACGCGCCAGGTGGCTGACCGGATCAAGATGATCATAGAAGAACTGCGCATAAGGGTCTGGCTGGCCAGGTGGTAGCAGCCGGGATGGATCGAACAGGTCATGCATGCCCGGCCTGAGCCAGTCCGGAGTGGCAGCCACAGCAAAAACCATCAAGATCCGGGTATCGAGCCCTGCAGCAGCGAGTGCAGCATCGCCGCCCATGGACAGGCCGCTTAATGTGACCGGCAGCTTTGTCCCGAATTCGGAAAGCGCCCAATCGGCGATCCGCAAGGTATCGAGCACCGTTTGCCCGAGGATCGGCCACATGTAGCGCCGGAAATTTCCGAAGACGCGTTCCGCCAATTCCTCGCGGCTTTCCTTCCCCCGTTCGCCATGCTGCCATGGATCAAGGCTGATCGCGATGTATCCGTCTTGTGAAAGCCGTTCGAGAACCGGGGCCGCTTCCTCCTTCGTTTGTCCAAAGGCGGGCAGATGCAGGGCGACGGCGCGCGGAGAAGCGTCCGGCCGGGCAACGAGAAGCGGAATGCCGTCGACCATTGTCGTCTGCATGGAGCAATCAATCCTTCTGCCGCGGCGAGACTGGGATCAAAGGCTTTCCAGAAACCGTTTGGCCGCTTGGCCGTGCTCATACCGTAGTTCGGCGATATCGATGCTCGTTGGGACGCCATTGCTGACGGTCCATTCGCCGCCGATCATGACCCGGTCGGCAGAATGGGCACCACAGAGGACCAAGGCCGCGAGTGGATCTCCGGCACCGGAAAAGCGCAATTCGTCTAGCGTGTAGAAGGCCATGTCGGCCATTTTGCCAAGCTTGATCGCGCCGATGTCGTCCCGGCCGAGGCAGCGGGCGGAGCCCTCTGTCGCCCAGCGGAAGGCATCGAAATGGGTGACGGAGGCCGCGTCGTAGGTCAGCCGGTTGATCATCAGCGCGTGGCGCACGCCTTCCATCAGGTTGGAATTGTCGTTGGAGGCTGAGCCGTCAACGCCGAGGCCGACCGGGCAGCCGGCAGCTTCCAGTTCCTTGGTCCGGCACTGGCCGGAGGCGAGCACCATGTTGGAGGTGGGACAATGACAGACTCCGACGCATGCATGGCCGAGGCGCTTCACTTCATCGTCGTTGAAGTGAATACCGTGAGCGAGCCAGACGCGTTCGTTCAGCCAGCCGCATTCTTCCAGATAGTCGACCGGGCGGCAGTTGAATTTCTCGAGGCAGTAGTCATCCTCATCGATGGTTTCGCCGAGATGGGTGTGCAGCCGGCAATCGTATTTTTCGGCAAGGGCGACACTTTCCTTCATTAGGCGCTTTGTCACTGTGAAGGGCGCGCAGGGAGCCAGCGCGACCTGCAACTTTGAGCCTTTCGATGTGTCGTGGTAGCGGGAGAGGACTCTCTCGCAATCCGCAAGGATCGTGTCTTCATCCTGCACCACGGTGTCCGGCGGCAGGCCTCCGTCTTTCTGACTGAGGTTCATTGATCCGCGGGTGATCGTCATACGGACACCGACGCGCTGGGCTTCTTCGGCCTGAATGTCCATGGCGCCCTCAAGCCCATCGGGGAAGAGGTAATGGTGGTCGGAAGCCGCGGTGCAGCCGGACATCATCAATTCGGTCAGCGCAAGTCGGGTTCCGAGGCGGAAATTATCGGGCTTAACGTTCTTCGCCCAGATCGGGTACAGCGTCTGCAGCCAGGGAAAGAGTTCCTTGTTGATCGCGTCCGGATGAGCGCGGGTCAACGTCTGGAAGAAATGGTGATGGGTGTTCACCAAGCCGGGCGTGATGACGTGCCGCGAGGCATCAAAGGTCTGGTCAACGGGCAGCATGGGCTCTTTGCCGGCAGCAATGAGCTCGACAATGACACCATCCTCGACAACGACACCGCGTTCCGCACCATCGGCCAGAATTGCGATCGGGTCCTTGATCCATAGACGCATGAAGACTTGGTCCTTTTACCTGGACCTGCAGGCTTTGATAGCAGCGGGGTCTTGCCGGCGCTGCCCGAGTTCCGCACAGGGGTGTTGTATGGAAAGGAGCAGCCTTCCGGGAAGGCATGCTCCAGCCTGTGATAATGGCCAGTCAATATTCTTTAAGCGCTTCGCCCGAAAGTGCAAGCGCCTGGTTGCTGACCGGCTTGTGCCGCCAGCTCTAAGCTTTTGCCGCGGTTACTTCCACTTCGACGACAAACTCCTCCCGCGTGAAGCCCGAGACAATCACCAGGGTCGAGGCAGGAGC
>JBNKOQ010000259.1:0-5486 GCA_050294735.1 Roseibium sp.
GCTGTCCCTGTCGGATTTCTCCGCCAGCGTTGGTGATATGGGGGTCGATGGTCAGGCCGATGTCGATCTGAGAGGCTCCGTGCCGCAGCTTTCCGGACGTATGGTGCTGCGGGAAAGCGGTCTGGCTGATCTTCTGACCCTGGCCGGGCAATCTTATCCGGCGAGCGGAACCTTGAAGGCTGACCTGACATTCGAGGCTTCCGGAGACACTGCGGACAGCCTGATGGCGACGTTGGACTTAAAAGGCTCGGTTCGGCTTGATGGTGGTGAGGTTTCGGGTCTGAATCTGGCGGATGCGGTTGGCGGCGATGAGACCGCGAACCGGATCAGCAACGTGGGGCTCGAACTTGCCCTGAACGGCCTGGACGAAAAAGCAAGCTTGCGCGGTGGGCTGACCTGGCGCGGGGATGCCTTCTCCGTCACCGGCAGCACGACACCCGGACCGCTGTTGTTCGGCCGCTCGGCGAATGTCTCAACCCGTGTGAAAGGAAAACGCCTGACAGCCGGGTTCGACGGCTCCGTTTCGGGATCTGGCGGTCTGGAAGGGGCGGTGTCGGTCGAAACGGCAAGTCTGCGAAACCTGCTTGCCTGGATTGGCCAACCCATTGAAGCGGGCAATGGCCTTGAAGCTTTCAAGGCATCCGGTGTCTTTTCCTTTGCAGGTAACAGCATTGGATTCGAGGAGACACGGTTCAGCCTGGACCAGACCTCCGGCGAGGCCAATGGACGGATCGTTCTGGGGGATCGTCCGAAAATCGAAGCGAAACTGGCTTTGAATGCGCTTGTTTTGGATCCTTATTTGGCCACCGGCCAGGGTGAGACGCCAGCTGCAGCTGCGGGAAATGGCTCTGGCAACGCCGGGGGGCAACCAGGATCTGGAGGCTCCGGCTGGAGTGATGCGAAAATTGACTTCAGCGGTCTCAATGCCGCCGATGTGACTTTTGCGGTCACCACCAAGGAAATCCGCTGGAACAAGATCAAGATAGATGAGAGTGCGCTGAATGCCACGATCACCAACGGTGTTCTGGTTGCCAATCTGGAAACCTTGCGGCTTTACGACGGCTCCGGGTCCGGCAGTGTCCGTCTCGACGGCAAAAGCGCAACGCCGCAGGTCTCGGCCAAGCTGTCCCTCAAGGGATTGAATGGTTATCCTGTTTTATCCGACGCGGCTGATTTCGAGTGGCTGGAGGGTAAGGCTGCCATTGCGCTTGACGTGACCACATCCGGAACTTCGCAACGCGCGATGGTGGAGGCGCTAAATGGTACCGCGTCCTATAATTTTGCCGATGGCGCGATCCGTGGGATCAACATTCCCAAAATGGTTCGCGGCCTTTCCATCGAGACACTTCTCGGCTGGCAAAGTGCGTCGGAGGAAGCAACGGACTTCAGCTCCTTGACCGCGTCGTTCGATATTGCCAATGGCGTGGCCACAACCAGCGACGTGTCCTTGATAGGGCCGCTTGTCCGCATGAGCGGCAAGGGAACGACGAATATGCCGGCCCGCACGCTGGACTGGCGGGTGGAACCAAAGATCGTGCCGACGCTTGAGGGGCAGGCTCCGACTCCGCGCAAAAAAGGGGCGGACAAGAAAATGGCCGGTCTCGGCGTTCCGATTGTCATTCAGGGGCCCTGGGACAATCCCCGGATCTATCCTGATATCAAGGGCATTCTTGAGAACCCCGAAGCGGCCTATCAGCAGCTTCAATCCATGGGGGGGGAACTCACCAAGGTGCTTAAGGGCGGCAAGCCCGATGAGGCGCTGGTTGAAAAGGCCAACGACCTGATCAATCAGGCGACAGGCGGGAAAACCCAAATCGATGTCCAGAAGGTCATCGACGGAGAAGTGAACGATCAGGAGATCCTCAAGGCCGTTGAAGATGGCTTTGGCCTGCCCTCCGGCCTTCTTGGCAACTTCGGGATTGGCAAAAAGAAGAAATAGTCTTCGGCCTAATACAGCATTCCCGGCGCTCCCAGGGTCTGCGGTTCCTGGGAGCAGTCGTAGTTTCCCGCAAGAAGATCCGCGGCCTGACGGGCTTTTTCATTGGCATTCTTGTTCGCCCGGGCATCAATCCGGGCAATCTGGCAGGTCGCACCTGGTACGAGCTGGGTCACAATGAGGATGTTGCCGGGCTTGCCGCCGTCGGGATTGTCGATGAACCAGCGCAGGATTGTCGCAAAGGGTCTGCCGTTCTTCAGGCGCCATTCAAGTGTTTCGTTGATGGTGTTGAAGTTCGGCAATGTCTGCCCGGCTGCCCGCTCGTTTTCCGCCGCCGCACCGAAAGACACAAACATCCTTAAATCGCCCTCGGCGACATAGACCGGAAATCCCTTGTATCCACTGCAAGTCCAGGATCCGCCGGATGTTCCCTCTCCTTCTTCGGAGGGGAGGGCTCTTTGCTGGCAGACCTCGAGCTGGATTTTGGTATAGGCGCTGTCGAGGCCGGCAGCCGCAGCCGGAGTTGTGAAACAGGGCAAGAGCAATAGGGCGGTCAAAAATGTCTTCATCTCAGGGTCTTCCTCGCCGTTTCGGCCTATTCCCGGTGTAAAATCTGGCAAAATCCGCGGGGGCGGGGCTATCAAATGGTTGCAACGCAGCAATAAGGGCTTGCGCTCGAACGATCAGACTGTAATAGACCCACCAACAGCCAACAGGAGTCAAGCAGCATGCGTATTGATGCCGTGCCAATCGGTAAGAACCCGCCCGAAGACATTAACGTCATCATTGAGGTCTCGGTCGGCGGTGAGCCAATCAAGTACGAAATGGACAAGGATGCGGGGGCGATGTATGTCGACCGTTTTCTGTACACTCCCATGCGCTATCCAGGAAACTATGGCTTTGTTCCGCACACCCTTTGCGGCGATGGCGACCCGATTGATGTGGTTGTTGTCAACCAGCGGCCTGTTGTTCCCGGCGCCATCATGAACTGCCGCCCGATTGGTGTTCTGATCATGGAAGATGAGTCCGGTCAGGACGAGAAGATTCTGGCAGTGCCGAGCCACAAGCTGTCCAAGCGCTATGACAACGTTCACGATGTGTCCGACCTTCCGGAAATCACCATCCAGCAGGTCAAGCATTTCTTTGAGCACTACAAGGATCTGGAACCCGGCAAATGGGTCAAGGTCACCGGTGTCGAGGGCATCGATGTGGCGAAGAAAATGATCACGGAATCTATTGAACGTGCCAAGGCTGATGCTGCCAAATAAGGCTTGCGGTCAGGAGTAATCTTTTGGAGGCCGCAGTGGATTTATCAATCCACTGCGGCCTCCAGTTTTTCCATATCGGCATCCGACAAGCCGAAGTGATGGCCGATCTCGTGGATCATCACATGCGAGACGATGGCGCCGAGGCTTTCGGTGTTGCTTGCCCAATAGTCGAGAATGGGCCGCCGAAACAGCCAGATGCGGTTGGGCATCAGCCCTGTCACCGCTTGCGGTGCCCCCTCGGTCAGGCCAATGCCTTCGAAAAGCCCCAGCAAATCATGCGGGTCTTCAATGCCCAGAGCGTCCAGCAGCGCTTCCTCTGCATATTCCGCCAGGCGGATTTGAAGGCCCTCGCAGTGTTCCAGAAGCTCTTGAGGCAAAGCGGCGAGTGTTTCGCTGGCCAGTGACTCGAAGACGTCCAGATCTGGTGCGAAACGGTTCGCCCAATCGGTTGTGCGTCCGGGATGGATGGATCCCATCGCTCTTCTCCCGTTTTTTCCCTTCCGGCAAAGCTGTACTGCGGCCAGCTTTCAAGGTGGGTGGTTTTATTTGCAGCGAAAGCATTTCCGGTCTTACCGGGATCGGGTTGCGATCTGCTTAAATGGCTGAAACGCCGCGTCTTAATTGTGGGTCTCTGTCCTGGAGAGTAAAGCCCGGCGTCCCAATCTTGCTTGTTCGTCACAAAGACATTGATGGATCGCAAAGCGCTCTAGAGATAGGTAATGGCCAGATGGATCAACAGGCCAACCGCGAAAACAAGGGCCGCGACGCGCCCTATGCGCGTGCCCCATACTTCGATGGAGTCGCGCTCTTCCCTATCGGTGGCGCCAAAGTGGTTTTGCGCTCTTTTGGCCATGCGCACGAAGGTCGATCCGGCGACAGTCTCGCTTTCCGCATCCACCCGGTCGAGTGACCGGAGGGCCTCTCTTTGCTGTTCGTCGTGATCCGGTTTGCGCGGGCCCATTGTGCTCATCGCTTCTTCAGCAAAAGAAGCCCGGCCAGCAATCCGAGAGCTGCCAGCCCGGCGGAGGCGACTGCATTCCAGCCGGCAAAGGACAGGCCGAACATACGCCAGCTGGCTTCCGTGCAGCTGACGACGCGGGTCGATTTGAGGGCAGAGAGCATATTGGTGGCATCAGAGAGGCTTGTGTCACCGCCGCCGCAATCATTCGGACCGGGCCAGAAGCCCCATTCGGCTCCCGCCTGATAGATGCCGAGACCGGAGCCGTATGCAAAGATGACCGCCACAAGGAGCATGACCCAGCCTGCCTGGTTTGGCCGGTTCCGTGTCATCAGCAATAGTGCGAAAACGGTTATAGGCAGTCCGGCATAGTAAGGAACACGCTGTTCCAGACACAGTTTGCAGGGCACGTATCCGCCGATCAGCTGAAAGCCCCAGGCGGTGCCGATGGCGGCTAGGCCTCCCGCCAGCAGCAGAAGAGCCAGAGACTTCGGTTTTAGAACGCTCGACATTCCGGATACTCCCGACACCTAAAGCAGTTTAATCAACGCAAAGCCGCCGACCAAGAGCACCACGAAAACCGTGAACATGAGGCCCAGGCGCTTTTCGATAAAGTCCCGGATTGGTGGCCCGAAGAAATAAAGCAATCCGGCGACGGCAAGGAAACGGATTCCGCGGGAAATTGAGCTTGCCAGGAGAAAGACCGGGAGGCTGAGACCGGCGGCGCCGCTGGCGATGGTGATGACCTTGTAGGGGAAGGGTGTCAGTCCCGCGATGAAGACGAACCACCAGCCCCAGGCATTGAAGATCTCGGTGAAGCGCTCAACCTTGTCCAGGTATCCGTAGAAGGCCAGAATGGGCTCGGCGACTTGCTGAAACAGGAAATGACCGATCATGTAGCCGACAATGCCGCCGAGCACAGATGTGACGGTGCACAACAACGCGAAAAACCAGGCCCGGTCGCGCTGTGCGATGACCATTGGAATCAGCAGGATGTCGGGCGGGATCGGAAAAATCGAGCTCTCGACAAAGGAAACGGTCCCAAGCGCGGCGGGCGCGCGCGGGCCGGAAGCAAGGGACAAAGTCCAATCGTATAAGCGGCGCAACATCCGCCCTGCATAACGGCTCCGGTGAGCAAAGTCACCTCAAGAAAGGCAGTGCCGGAGCGAAACGGAACAGCCTGGCGGGCGGCCTCTGGCAAACGCCTGTACACAGGCTGCGAGAAACGACATCGAAAGGATTGACGCGGCGCTTTCGGTAGCTATTATCGCGCCACCTTTTCTAGGCCCCTCTGGCGGAATTGGTAGACGCGCGGGATTCAAAA
>JBNKOQ010000260.1:0-5441 GCA_050294735.1 Roseibium sp.
CCTTGACGCAGCCATGCCGCTGGTCAACCGGATCGC
Organism: Roseibium sp.; assembly: GCA_050294735.1. GTDB lineage: Bacteria > Pseudomonadota > Alphaproteobacteria > Rhizobiales > Stappiaceae > Roseibium. Next base: position 37 of record JBNKOQ010000260.1, read on the forward strand.
GGCGGAGCATCTGGAGCTGGCTGTCGCTGATCCCGATGCCATGCTGGAGAAGGTTCGCAATGCAGGGGCGGTTTTCCTCGGCCGTTACACGCCTGAAGCCATCGGGGACTATGTCGGCGGATCCAACCATGTTCTGCCGACGGCACGGTCCGCCCGGTTCTCGTCCGGACTGTCTGTGCTTGATTTCGTCAAACGCACCTCGATTCTGAAATGTAACCCGGATAACTTGCGTCAGATCGGTCCTGCGGCAATTGCCTTGGGCGAGGCGGAGGGGCTGGACGGCCACGCAAGGTCGGTAGCCGTCCGTCTTAATCTGTAAACAGCGGGGCATGAGCATGGCGGACGGAGAGGACTCGGAGCGAAGCGGCGGAAAGCTGGTCGATGTTGTGCTCGACGAAGCATCCATTGCCCGGTCGACGGCGGATGTCGAGCATGACCGTGCCGTGGCCATTTACGATCTGATCGAGGACAACAGTTTTCAGCCTGCGGGGCATCCTGCCGGAAACTATATCCTGCACCTGTCCGTTGTTGAGAAGAAACTGGTGCTCGCGATCTCCGGAGAAAACGGGGCTGAAGTTGTCACTCACGTTCTTTCGCTGTCGCCTTTGCGCAAGATCATCAAGGACTACAACCTCATTTGCGAGAGCTATTATGAAGCGATCCGCCACGCCTCACCGAGCCAGATCGAGGCAATCGATATGGGCCGCCGAGGTGTGCATAATGAGGGGTCCGAGGTCCTGATGGAGCGTTTGAACGGAAAAGTGGAGGTGGATATGCTGACGGCGCGGCGTCTCTTTACCTTGGTCTACGCCCTTCACTGGAAAGGATAGACGGAGTGGCCGGGCCGGACGCGCGTCCGACTGCGGTGTTGTTTGCTTGCGGCATGAATGCCGTACGATCCCCCATGGCGGCAACAATCGCGCGGCACCTGTTCCCAAATCAGATTTACATAAGGTCAGCAGGGGTCCGCCAGGGCGAGCCCGATCCCTTCGTTGACGCTGTCATGTCTGAAATCGGCATGGACACCAGCAGGCACCAGCCCAAGACCTTCGAGGAACTTCAGGAATCCGGTTTCGACCTGGTTGTGACCTTGGCGCCGGAGGCTCACCACAAGGCCCTTGAGCTGACGCGCACCGAAGCTGTCGATGTCGAATACTGGCCAACCATGGACCCGACGCTGGCAACCGGCAGCCGGGAACAGATCCTCGAATCGTATCGCACGGTCCGCGATCAGCTGATGATAAAGATCAAGAAGCGCCTTGCCTGGAGCCCCGCGCCGAGCGGCTAAACGCCAATGTATCCATCCAAGCGGCCAGATGACCGTATTTTGTTGGATTTTGGGGCGAAACAACGGTTCACTTTCTCGTCGTGATCCGTTAGGTTCGCCGCTCATCTGAACGCCTTAATCAGGATACCATATGGCCAAGGAAGAAGCTCTGGAGTTTCCGGGCGTCGTCACGGAACTGCTGCCGAACGCGACATTCCGCGTGAAACTTGAAAATGACCACGAAATCATTGCCCACACTGCCGGGCGTATGCGTAAGAACCGGATTCGCGTTCTCGCAGGCGACAAGGTATTGGTCGAAATGACCCCTTACGATCTGACCAAGGGTCGGATCACATACCGCTTCAAATAATATACGTCGCGAGCAAGACGGTAGACAATGGCAGTGGCAGGCATGACGAAGGCTCCCCCCTTGATCCTGGCTTCCGCCTCGCCGCGCCGTCTTGCGCTGCTTCAGCAGATCGGCATCGAGCCTGATCACCTGATGCCGGCGGACATCGACGAAACACCGAACAAGCTGGAAACGCCGCGTGCCCTTGCCCTTCGGCTTGCGAAAGGCAAGGCCGGAGCCGTGCGGGCGATCGCCGAAGGCACGGATGACCTGAAAGGGGCGGTCGTCCTGGCGGCCGATACGGTTGTTGCCGTGGGGCGGCGCTGTCTTCCCAAGGCTGAGGTTACGGATCAGGCGCTTGCCTGCCTGTCCCTGCTTTCCGGCCGGGGCCACCGGGTGTTTACGGGCGTGGCTGTGATTGGCGCCGATGGGCGTCTGCGGTCCAAGGTCGTTGAGACCAGGGTCAGGTTCAAGCGGTTGTCCCGCCAGGATGTCGACCACTATATCGCTTCGGGCGAATGGCGCGGCAAGGCTGGCGGCTATGCGATCCAGGGGTTGGCCGGAAGTTTTGTGGTCAAGCTTGTCGGATCTTACCCGAATGTGGTCGGACTGCCGCTGGGCGAGACATCCACGCTTTTGTCGGCGGCGGGCTATCCGGTTCACCGTGGCTGGGCAACCTCGGCCACTTGAGCCTATACTCTCCGGTGCTCTGAACAATCAGCAGCGAGCGCACGTTATGAGCGACACAAGCGAAAAGAAAATCCGCCGCATGCGGCCTTGCCCGATTTGTTCGAAGTTGTCGACAGATGCGGATTATCCCTTTTGCTCGCCAAGATGCGCGAATGTCGATCTGCATCGCTGGTTTTCCGAAGGCTACACCATCCCTGTCGTTGAAACGGACGATATCGACGACCCGGACCGGGACAATTTCGACGGCTAAACCCAGGAACGTCGGGTTTTCGATCCTTCGCCAGCTATGGAAAACGCAGCCATTATGCTGGGTAAACCGGGCCTATTGCTGCTTGATTGGGCAAGGTGATAAAAAATATCTCTTGTCGTGAAAAAATATTCACTGTCATAATAGCTCTCGCAAGACGTGTCATGCGGGGTGGTTTTAAACGCAGCTTCGAGGGGGGAACCACAGATCGGTGCTCCACTTAACGCCAAGCCTTCCGCATGACGAAAAACCGTAGCACACCCGTGTTACTACGGTGGAACGGGAACGGGATTCCCGGCATCAAAGGCGAGGCACTGATGAGTAAGTTCCTTTTTGGCGCAACTGCGCTGGCCATGACGACGGCGCTTTCCGGCGCGGCAATGGCCGACTATTCGCTGACCATTCTTCACACCAATGATTTTCACAGCCGGATCGAGCCGATCAACAAGTATGATTCCGGTTGCTCGGAGGAAGACAACGCCGAAGGCAAATGCTTTGGTGGAACGGCTCGTCTCGATACGATCATCAAGGAGCGCCGGGCTGCCTCGAACAACACCATCCTTGTTGACGGCGGTGACCAGTTCCAGGGTTCGCTCTTTTACACCTATTACAAGGGCAAGGCCGCGGCCGAGTTCATGAACACCCTTGGCTATGACGCCATGACCGTGGGCAACCACGAGTTCGACGATGGCCCGGAAGTTCTGCGCGGCTTCATGGATACGGTCCAGTTTCCGGTCCTGCTGTCCAATGCGGACGTCTCCAAGGAGCCGCAGCTCGCCGATGTCCTGAAACCATCGATGGTGATCGAGCGCGGCGGCGATAAGATTGGCCTCATTGGCCTGACACCGGAAGATGTCGGTGAACTCTCCAGCCCGGGACCGAATATCAGCTTCTCCAACCCGGTCGACGCGGTAAAGGCCGAGATCGCGAAAATGGAAGCGGATGGGATCAACAAGATCATCGTCCTCAGCCACTCCGGCTACAAAGTGGATATGGATCTGGCTTCCAAGGTTTCCGGCATCGACGTCATCGTCGGCGGACACACCAACACCTATCTGTCGAACACCTCCGACAAGGCCAAGGGCCCGTATCCGACATGGGTGGAAGCGCCGGACGGCAACAAGACCGCCATCGTGCAGGCCTATGCTTATGGCAAGTTCCTTGGCGAGCTGAATGTCACGTTCGATGATGCGGGGCTGGTGACGGAAGCTGTCGGCGAGCCGATTATCGTGGACGGCAAGATCACGGAAAATGCTGATCTGAAGAGCCGCATCAAGGATCTGGCCGAGCCGCTCGACGAGATCCGCAACGAAGTGGTTGCCGAAACCACCGAAGCCATCGTCGGTGAGCGCGATGTTTGCCGGGCGATGGAATGCCCGATGGGCAATCTGGTCGCCGATGCCATGCTGGCCCGGGTCAAGGATCAGGGGATTCAGATCGCCATCCAGAATGGCGGCGGCGTGCGTGCCTCCATTGACGCGGGTCCTGTCACGATGGGCGAAGTGCTGACGGTTTTGCCGTTCCAGAACACCCTGGCAACCTTCCAGCTGAAGGGCGCGGATGTGATCGCGGCGCTTGAAAACGGCGTGTCCCAAGTCGAGGACGGCGCGGGCCGCTTCCCGCAGGTGTCCGGTTTGAAATATACTTTCACCAAGTCCAAGCCCGCAGGTGAGCGGATTTCAGATGTCGAGGTCATGGAAGGGGATGCCTACGTGCCGATCGATCCGGAAAAGGTCTATGGCGTTGTCTCCAACAATTACATGCGCAGTGGCGGCGACGGATACAAGATCTTCGCCTCCAACGGCATGAACGCCTATGACTTTGGCCCTAATCTGGAAGATGTTGTCGCCAATTTCCTTGGCACGGCAAACGGCTACACGCCCTATACAGACGGGCGTGTTACCGAAAAATAAGCCGCATCGGCGGGCCATCGGGCCTGCCTGGTGCTTCCGAACCTGAGAAAGCGCGCCGCTGCTGCGGCGCGTTTTTTGTTTCACTCTGAAGACCGTTGCTATCGCGCGCCGGACAAATGCGGCCAAGGCTGGAAGGGGCTGGAACGTTTCTGCATCGCCGATCACCTGAAGGCTCTGACATGATTTGCCTTGCCGCTAAGGTTGCCAATCGTGGCGGCTGGCGGAACAGTCAACTCACGCGCGGCGTGTGCGCGGCAAGTGACTTATCCCCAAACAGATCGCATTGAAAAACGTCAGGAAAACCGGGCTTTTGGCGGATGTTTACCCGGCGCGCGAAAACGCCAATACCGACCGGTGAAAAACTTTGCCAGGGTGCTGGACAAGGTGCATTTCAGCTTCTATAAGACCCGAGCTTTCGGCGCACGGAACACCTTCCGGCAGCGCCTTCTGCCCGGATAGCTCAGTTGGTAGAGCAGCGGATTGAAAATCCGCGTGTCGGTGGTTCGAATCCGCCTCCGGGCACCATTTTCCCTTAGAACACGATAGTGCCGCATAGCGGGAACGTTCCGTTCTCAGCCGCTGTCTGATTTCTGACGTCCCGACCTTGTTTGCTTTGGCGCGTCTTATTGAGTGCGTATGGACGTGTTGGACGGTTGGCTTGGAGAGTTGGGTTAGGAGCGTCCAAGAGACCGCGATGCGTTTGACAAAAGCCAGCCAGGCCTTTAGTCCGAGCCGTGATATGGAGTGCCGCCTAGGGATGGCGCACTTGTTACTTATGAACGAGGATTATTGCATGTCGGACTCTGCCAATCCCCCGGTTCAGACGGATGCTGCGCCGTCGGAAATTAAAATCGACGACAAGACCTACAAGCTGGAAGATCTTTCCGCCGAGGCACAGGGGCAGCTTCGTAACATTCAGGAAATTGACCGCAAACTTGT
>JBNKOQ010000261.1:0-5437 GCA_050294735.1 Roseibium sp.
GGGTGCGGGCAAGAGCGGCCCGGCGTGCCTCGCCGCCAGAGAGACTGGACGGATCCTCCTTGCCGGTCAGGCCCAGAACATCCAGCAGATATTGCGCCCGGTAGGGATCGTCGCCGTCGGTCAGCCCCTCGTTCACATAGTCGAGAGTGGTGGCATAGGCGGAAAGATCCGGCTCCTGCGGCAGGTAGCGGATGGTGCGGCCCGGCTGAAAGAAGCGTTCGCCATCATCTGCCTCGACAAGCCCCGCGGCGATTTTCAATAGGGTTGATTTGCCCGAGCCGTTGCGGCCGACGAGGCAAAGCCGTTCTCCCTCGGAAACGGAGAGTTCGGCACCGGTCAGCAGCGGAGTGCCGCCGAAAGTCAGGTGAATGTCGCGCAGAATGAGAAGCGGTGGGGCCATGGGGATCTTTGACTGTCATTGTTGAGCCGCTCCGGACCAAGAGTGGTCAGGCCGCAGACGTGTTTGCGTCAGGAAAACGATCCGCCCGCCAGTTGCAAGCCCTTTGATGAACAATGGTCCAGATTTCGGCTTGTTTTTGATTTATTCTTCTCCAGTGCAAGGGGAAAAGTGCGAGGAGATCGGGATGATGAAGTCGATCAGAACGCTGTCTGGCGGCAGAATGCGGGCCGTGATCTTGGCGGCGATTGCAACATTGGGCTTGCTGGTCTCGGCAATGGCGCCCGCGGAGGCCGGCGGCCGCAGGCATCACTATCACGGCTATCATGGTGGCTTTTACATTGGAAACGGCGCTGCTGTGGCAGGGGTCATTGGGCTGGCGACCGGGGTGATCGCCGGCTCGGCACTGGCTGCGCCGCGCTATTATAACGGGCCGGTCTACTACGATCCGCCGGTCCGCTATGCGCCGCCGCCCTATCCTTACCGGTCGAGGGCTTACGTCCAGCCCCGCGCTGTCTATCGCGCTCCGGCCTTTTCACCTGAGTGGATCGCCTATTGCGCGCGCAAATACCGGTCCTTCAATCCGCGGACAGGCACATATGTCGCTTACAGCGGCAGGGTGCGTATGTGTCGTTAAAGTTGAAATAAAGGTTGAGTTGTGCGGGAATATTTTCCGGAAATGACCTGAATTGGGGAATTTCTTCTCAAAGCAAGTAAAAGGCTGTGCTTCTGCTGGTGTGGAAGAATATTTTCCGGAAAATGACGTTACGATACGGTTGATAAGTTTCAAAGACCATGGGATCGTTCCTTTATCGTTTCAGATGTCAATAACGATAAGGGGAGATCGAAATGATGAAATCGCTGCGCGTATCCGCGCTGGCGGCTGTTCTTGTGGCCACCACTTCATTCGCCGCTACGGCCGAAATGGTCTATCACCGCGGCAATGCCGCGGATCCGGAAACCCTGGATCAGCACAAGACCTCGACGATTTACGAACGTAATATTCTTCTCGACCTATACGAGGGCCTTGTTGCCTACAGCGCTGACGGCAAGATTATCCCTGGTGTCGCGTCGGAGTGGTCGGTATCAGATGACGGCCTGGTCTATACGTTCAAGCTTAGAGACGATGCCAAGTGGTCGAACGGCGATCCGGTGGTCGCGGGAGATTTCGTCTATTCGCTGCACCGGATCATGAACCCGGAGACGGGCGCGAAATATGCCAACGTGCTGTATCCGATCCTGAATGCGGAGCCGGTCAACAAGGGCGAAAAGCCGATTGATGAGCTGGGCGTCAAGGCGATCGATGATCACACGCTGGAAATCAGTCTGGAGGCCCCGACACCCTATTTCATTGATCTTTTGGGCCATCAGACCGGTCTTCCGGTTCACCCGGCTTCGGTCGAAAAATACGGCTCCGACTTTGTTAAACCGGAGAATATTGTTACCAACGGCGCGTTCACACTGGCCGAATTCATCCCCAACGCTCATGTGAAATCGGTCAAGAACCCGTATTTTCATGACGCCGGTGATGTGGCCATCGATACGGTCTACTACTACCCGACCGAGGATCGGGGTGCAGCGCTCCGCCGCTTCCAGGCAGGCGAGCTGGACTCCAACAACGATGCGCCAACCGAACAGGTTGACTTCATGAAGAAGGAGCTGGGAGATCAGTTCCGCGTGGCACCGTATCTGGGCACTTATTATTATGCGCTCAACCATGAGGACGAGGGGCTATCCAATCCGGATGTGCGCCAGGCGCTGTCCATGGCCATCGACCGGGAGTTTCTGGCCGACGAGATCTGGGGCTCGACCATGGTCGCGGGCTACTCCTTCGTTCCGCCGGGCATCGGCAACTACGGCGAGCCGGCCTATGCGGACTACAAGGACATGTCGATGATCGACCGCGAGGACAAGGCAGCTGAGCTGCTGAAGTCCGCCGGGTACGGTCCGGACCATCCGCTGAAACTGACGATCAACTACAACACTTCGGAAAACCACAAGAATACCGCTGTCGCGATCGCGGATATGTGGAAGCCGCTTGGTGTTGATGTCTCCCTGATCAATACGGACACCAAGACCCACTATGCCATGCTGCGGGACCGGCAGGACTTCGATGTCGCACGCGCCGGCTGGATCGGGGACTATTCCGACCCCCAGAACTTCCTGTTCATGGTGGAGAGCGACAACGACGGGTTCAACTATGCCCGTTACAACAACCCGGAATACGACAAGCTGATGGATGAAGCAGCTGTTACTGTCGATCTGGAAAAGCGCGCGGCCATTCTGAAGCAGGCTGAAGCGATCTTCATGCGGGACCTGCCTTTCATTCCGCTTTTGTATTATGGCTCGATGAACCTGGTTTCAGACAAGCTGCACGGCTTTGAGGACAATCTTCTGAATATCCATCCGAGCCGTTGGATGAGCGTTTCTGAATAAGTCATTGTGATGGGCCAGCGGTTCTGCCGCTGGCCTTTCCACATAAACCGACAGGTAAGGTGGCGGCAGACCACCGCGTGAAACAAGGGCCAAGTCATGCTCCGCTACGTGCTGGGACGACTTCTGGGGGCCATTCCGACCCTCTTTTTTATCGTGACGATTTCCTTTTTCCTGATCCGGATCGCGCCGGGCGGACCGTTCGATCTGGAGCGGCCTCTCGAGGCCAAGGTGATGGAGAATCTCAACCGGATCTATCATCTGGATGAAACGCTTTGGCAGCAGTATGTGCTCTATTTGAAAAGCGTAGCGGTGCTGGATTTTGGACCGAGTTTCTACTTTCGTGACTTCACCATCAACGAACTCTTTGCCCAGAGCCTGCCGATCTCGATCCAGCTTGGCCTGACGGCGCTGTGTCTCGCGCTGGTCGTTGGCGGGAGCCTTGGCGTTGTAGCGGCTCTGCGTCAGAACCAGGCGACAGACTATACGGTCATGACGGCGGCGACACTGGGCGTGACCATTCCAAACTTCGTGATCGCGCCTATTCTCACGTTGACCCTGGGTGTCTGGCTTGGCTGGCTGCCGGTCGGCGGCTGGAATGGCGGGGCCTTCGTCAATGTGATCCTGCCGGTGGTGACCCTGGCTCTGCCGCAGGTTGCCGTGGTGGCACGCTTGACCCGTGGCTCGATGATCGAAGCACTGCGGTCCAATCATGTGCGGACGGCCCGCGCCTATGGTTTGACCAACTACATGGTGATCGTTGTCCATGCCCTGCGCGGCGCCATTCTGCCGGTCGTATCTTACCTTGGCCCGGCCGCAGCAGCCTTGCTGACAGGCTCCGTGGTAATCGAAACCATCTTTGGCATTCCGGGCATCGGGCGTTACTTCGTGCAAGGCGCGCTCAATCGTGACTATACGCTGGTGATGGGAACCGTTGTCGTCGTCGCCTGCTTTGTCATCCTGTTCAACCTCATCGTGGATCTGCTTTATGCGCTGCTCGATCCGCGCGTGCGCTACGACTGAGGAGATCCGGCATGACTATTCCGTCCACACCGTCTGCCAGTGCGCCCGTCAAGGGGCGGTCTCTTTGGGATGACGCCAAAGACCGCTTGCTGGCCAACAGGGCGGCGGTTGCCAGCCTGGTGGTTCTCGTTGCGGTGACACTGATTTCGGTTCTCGGGCCGATGTTGTCGCCCCATCCCTTTGACAAGGTCTACCGGGATTACGTCAAAGTGCCGGCGAGTCTGGAGGCCTATCCGCGTGCCGACCAGGTACGCCCGGCTTTCGAGAGCCTTTTGAAGCGGGCCCGGGTGACCATTGACGACTATGCGCTGGAGGGGGATCAGGTGATGGTCAACCTTTCCTCGCGCCGGGAGATCGACCCGCGCACGGTCCGTTACGTGGACCGCAGCGACATGTTTGAAAATGCGGAGCTGACTGATTTTTCCGAAGACAGGAAGTCAGCGGTGATGCGTGCGGATATCAAGTTCCAGCATTTCTATTTCGGAACAGATTCCAATGGCCGGGATATGATGACCCGGACTTTCATCGCCGGGCGGGTGTCGCTGACCATCGGGCTGCTCGCGACCGTGGTGGCCATTAGTATCGGCGTTCTCTACGGCGCGACGTCCGGTTATCTTGGCGGGCGTGTCGATCAGATGATGATGCGGGTCGTTGATATCCTCTATTCGCTGCCGTTCATCTTCTTCGTCATCATGCTGGTGGTGTTCTTCGGCCGAAACTTCGTGCTGATGTTCATCGCCGTCGGCGCGGTCGAATGGCTCGACATGGCCCGTATCGTTCGCGGTCAGACACTGACCATCAAACGCCAGGAGTATGTCCAGGCGGCTGAGGCCATGGGGGTCTCCGATGGCGGTATCGTGAAACGCCATATTATTCCGAACACACTTGGGCCGGTGGTCGTCTATATGACGCTGCTGGTGCCCAAGGTGATCCTGTTGGAGAGCTTCCTGTCATTCCTGGGGCTTGGCGTTCAGGAACCCATGACCAGCTGGGGTGTGCTGATCTCCGAAGGTGCGCGCAACCTGCAAGGAGCTGCCTGGATGCTGATCTTCCCGTCCATCTTCCTGACATCGACCTTGTTCGCGCTGAATTTCATCGGCGACGGCCTGCGCGATGCGCTGGATCCGAAGGACAGGTGAGGGCAAGAGGATGAGCGAGATGACAAAACCAACCGTTCTTCAGATCAAGGGGCTGACAGTCGATTTCGACACGCCAACGGGGCCTGTCCATGCCGTCCGCGGTGTGGATATCGAGGTCAAGGCCGGAGAGACCGTCGCGATCGTTGGCGAGAGCGGCTCGGGCAAAAGCCAGGCGATGATGGCTGCCATGGGGCTTCTGGCTTCCAATGGCAGGGCGGCCGGTGAGGCGATCTATGAGGGGCGGAACATTCTCAGTTTGCCGGCCGGAAAGCTCAACGAGGTGCGGGGCCGCAAGATCACCATGATCTTCCAGGAGCCCATGACCTCGCTCGACCCGCTCTACACCATTGGACGCCAGCTGGCTGAGCCGATGGTGGTTCATGGTGCTCTGTCGTGGAAAGCAGCCATGGCCAAGGGGCTCGAACTGCTGAAACTTGTCGGCATT
>JBNKOQ010000262.1:0-5425 GCA_050294735.1 Roseibium sp.
TGGGTGAACGCATAGTCACCCAGATCCATCACCGCGCCGGAGCCATCCGCCGTTGCAGTGACCCCATCACCCACAGACATTCGCGCAGGCACCATGTTCATCGCAGGCGAGCCGATAAACTGGGCGACGAACGTGTTGGCCGGCCGCTCATAAAGGTCAAGCGGCGCCCCGACCTGCTCGATATTCCCGCCGTTCAGAACAACAATCCGGCTGGCAAGGGTCATCGCCTCCACCTGATCGTGGGTCACGTAGATCATCGTGCTGTCCGGCATGCTCTCCTTCAGCTGCGCGATCTCGATCCGGGTTGCGACACGCAGGGCCGCGTCCAGGTTCGACAGCGGTTCGTCGAACAGAAACACCTTCGGATCGCGCACGATGGCACGCCCGATGGCGACCCGCTGGCGCTGTCCTCCAGACAGGGCTTTCGGCAACCTGTCGAGATAAGGCTCCAGCTGCAGAATGCGCGCGGCATTGTCCACCGCCGCGTCAATCTCGGCCTTTGGCTTCTTCGCGATCTTCATCCCGAAAGCCATATTGTCCCGAACGCTCATATGCGGGTACAGCGCATAGGTCTGAAACACCATGGCGATGCCGCGCTGCGCCGGCGGCGTATCGTTCATCCGCTCGTCATCGATCTGAAGTTCGCCGCCCGAGATTGTTTCCAAGCCTGCGATCATACGCAGCAAGGTTGATTTTCCGCACCCTGACGGACCGACGAACACAACAAGCTCGCCCTTGTCGATGTCCAGATTGATGTTCCGGAGAACCTCGACACTGCCATAGGACTTGCAGACGCCTTTAAGGGAAACAGAGGTCATACGGCCCGCTCCATGTTACATGTCTTGTTGTCTTTGCCGTTCATGTCACTTCACCGACCCTGCCAGAAGCCCGCGCACCAGATAGCGCTGAAGGGAGAAGAAAACCCCGAGGGGCACCGCAATGGACACAAAGGCCGACGCTGTAAGGATCTCCCAGTTTCCTCCGCGCGATCCGAGAAGTTCCCGGAGCCGGCCTGTCATCACCAGCTGATCCTCGTTGTTGCCCAGGAACACCGTGGCAACCAGAAGGTCGTTCCAGACCCAGAGGAACTGGAAGATGGCGAAAGACGCCAGGGCCGGAAATGACAGCGGCAAAACGATCTTGCGGAAGATTTCGAAATCGGATGCCCCATCCACCTTGGCACTTTCGATGATCTCCTTGGGCAGGCCCTTGATGTAATTCCGCAAAAGATAAATGGCGAGTGGAAGGCCGAACCCCGTATGCGCCAGCCAGATCCCGATATAACTCTTGCCGATCCCGATATCGGTATAGAGCCGCAACAGCGGGATGAGTGACATCTGCAAGGGCACAACCAGCAGCCCGACCACCACAGCCAGCAGCAAGGACCGTCCGGGGAACCGCATCCAGGCCAGGGCATAGGCCGCATAGGCCGCAATCAGGATCGGAATGATCGTCGCCGGAATGGTCACGGTCATCGTGTTGATGAACGAGCGGCCAATGCCTTCGGAGAAAAGCACATTACGGTAGTTTTCAAGGGTGAAGCGCGGCGGATCAATCGAGGTATAGAAGATGCGTGCCCCGCGCTTGCCGCTCATTTCCTCCGGTGAGGCGATGCGGAAATCGCCATTTTCGGCAACGCTCAAGGTTCGGCCGCCTTTCAGCTCCGCCGTCTCGCCGACGGTAAATTCCGCTGGCGCCTTGCTGGAAAATCCGAACGCCGTAACCTTGCCTTCGGACTGCCCCTCAAAAACATTGCCGGAAATGACCCATTCGGCCCCGTCCTTCACCTGTGCCTTGGCGGCAGGAGCCCGAAAAACGACATTGCGTTCCGTAGCGGTCAAGGCTGTCCACCAGCCGGAGACGGACAATTGATCCCCATCCCGGAAGGATGACACCAGCAGACCGAACGTCGGGATCGTCCACAGCAGAACCAAAGCTGCCACAGACAAATGAACCACCCAGATCAGAAACGGGCGCTGTCCTGCTATTCCGTCCATGCGCCTCTCCTTACGCGTCTTTCCGCGCTTCGCGGATGTTCCAGATCATGATCGGAATGACCAGCACCATGATCACGATGGCAATCGTTGCGGACCGGCCGAAATCGAGCCCCCGGAACATCCAGTCGAACATGTAATTGGCCAGCACCTGGCTGCCCCACTGGCCGTTTGTCATGGCCAGCACGATGTCGAAAACCTTCAGCACCAGAATGGTGATTGTCGTCCAGACCACGGCGATTGTTCCCCAGATCTGCGGCACCTTGATCTTCAGGAAGATCTGCAAGGGGTTCGCGCCATCAAGCACAGCAGCCTCGACGGTCTCTTCCGGAATTCCACGCAGGGCCGCCGACAGAATAACCATGGCGAAGCCGGTTTGAATCCAGACCAAAATGATCATCAGAAAGAAGTTGTTCCAGAACGGAATGGTGATCCACGCCTGAGGCTCGCCGCCCAGGGCAACCACAATTGCGTTCAGCAAACCAATCTGCTCGATGTTCTCTCCCCGGATGTCATAGACGAACTTCCAGATGACCGAAGCCCCGACGAAGGAAATCGCCATCGGCATGAAAATCAGGGACTTGGCAAAGTTGCCCCAGCCGATCCGGTCGGTCAGCGCCGCTGCGATCAGGCCGAAAAAAGTCGCTGCAGCCGGAACCACGATCAACCACAGCATGTTGTTGCGCATGCTTTCACGGAATCCCTGATCCGCAAAAAGCCAGCGGTAGTTCGACGTTCCGACAAAAACTTCGCCTGACGGACCGTAGAAAGACAACATCACGGAATTCACGACCGGATAGATCAGATAGATCGTGAGAAGAGCGATGGCCGGGCCGAGAAACAGCCAGGGGCGAATGCTATTGGCACGCAAAATGTTGCGTCCGGCATGTTCTCCCGTTGCCGGGAAAATTCCATCAAGGGCCTTGTTGCTTCCCCAAAAATAGAGAATGCAAACCCCGACCCCGACCGCCATGGTCGCCAGCGCCAGAAACAGCTGCTCCATTAGACTCCTCCCAAAGTCCCGATTTGCCCGGAGCCGCGCCGGTGGTCCGGCGCGGTCTCCTTATTCGTTCAAGCAGCTTACTTGATGGCATCCCAGCTTTGCTGGATTTCCTTCGCAACCTGATCAGCTGGCTTTCCGCCAACATAGTCCACCATCCCCGTCCAGAAGGAACCGGCCCCAACAGCACCAGGCATCAGATCGGAACCATCGAAGCGGAACGTGGTTGCTCCCAGCAGGATTTCGCCAAGCCCTTTCAATGTGTCATCGGCATAAGCATCCACATTGACACCCTTGTGCGGCGTCAGGAAGCCGGACTGGGCCATCCAGACTTCATGGGCAATCGGCGACTTCAGGAAGTCCATCAGTGCCCGGGCTTCCGGCGTGTCGTTTGTGATCGCGAAAACAGTACCGGCTCCGAGAACCGGAGATCCCAGATCCTTGCTTTCATAAGCAGGGAAGTAGAAGAAATCCGCGTCGACGCCCATTTCGGTGCCTTCCGGGAAGAAGGACGGAATGAACGAGGCCTGACGGTGCATGTAGCAGGCAGGCGGAGACGTGAAGAGGCCTTTCGGGCTGTCCCGGAAATCGGAAGCCGCGACAGCACCCGGTGTGTCGACAAACTTCGGATTATTCGCGAACCAGCCGAATTCCTCAATGGCACCGACAACGCGCGGATCGTCAAACTTGATCTCATTGGAGACCCAGCCGTCATAGACTTCCGGCGGCTGGGTGCGCAGCATCATGTCTTCCACCCAATCCGTGCCCGGCCAGCCTGTCGCTCCACCAGATCCCAGTCCGATGCACCACGGCGTGCCGCCGTCGGCGACGATCTGCTCGGTCAAGGCCTTCAGCTCTTCCATGGTTTGCGGCACTTCGTAGCCTGCGTCCTCGAAGTTGTCGGGGCTGTACCAGACAAGAGACTTCACATCGACCTTGTAGAAGAAGCCATAGAGATCCTCCTTGCCGTCCTTGCCGGCAAAGGTGCCAAGATCCACCCAGGACTGACCGGCGGCATAATTATCGCGCACCCAATCTGCGGTTTCAGATCCCAGAGGCGCCAGAAAGCCCTTGGCAGCCAGGTCCGAAGCCAGACCCGGCTGCGGGAAGATGGAAACGTCCGGTGCGGAGCCCGCCTGCGTATCGATGACAATCTGCTGTTCAAAACTGTCAGAACCGGAATATTGAACATCGATACCCGTGGCTTCCTCGAAATAAGCCATGGTGTTTTCGACCAGTTCCTTGTCCGGGCCAAGCCACGGGCCAAACAGCGTCACGGTCTTCCCGGACAGGTCGTTTGCCTTCAAGGCTTCATAGCTGTCCCAGTGGAAACGCGGATCCTCGCCCGGCTTGAACAGAAGCTCAGCCTGCGCGGCCATCCCTGTGAGACCAACGGCAAGCGCCGCTGCCGCCGTATATGTCAAGAAACGCAGTTTCATCATAATCCTCCCAGATATCGACAGAGCTGACCTTATCAACTCCCGAATGTGAAGCAGCAGGTTAATGGTTGCAAGCTCTCCCCCACACACCCATTCAAACCGCTTTGAATTCACGGTCACAATGTTCGCGCGCAACGTTCTTGTCAAGAACCTCTTCTCAGCTCTATCCTGCTATTTCTCTTGGAGCAGTATCGTGACAAAAGAAACCAAAGCGATTTGAATGCGGAGCAAAGCGGTTGAACCTGAAGGAATTATCGAAGGCCCTGGAACTGTCGCAGACCACGGTCAGCCGCGCGCTCAATGGCTACCCGGAAGTGAGTGCGACCACCCGTCAACGGGTCGAGGAGATGGCCCGGAAGCTGGGCTACGCACCAAACCAGCAGGCGAGACGGCTTGCCACAGGCCGCTCCATGTCAATCGGACACGTCATCCCGCGCACTTTGCATGAGATGATGAACCCGGTTTTCATGGAGTTCATCGCCGGGGCCGGTGAGGCCTACTCCCGGCATGGATACGACATGATCATTTCCGTCGTTGAAGACCAGAAGGTCGAAGATGCGTACCGGGAAATCGCTTCAAAAAAGAAAGCGGATGCGGTGATGGTCCATGGTCCGCGCATCAACGACATGCGGCCCGAACTGCTCAAGGAACTCGGGCTTCCATTTCTCGTTCACGGGCGCGTTCCAGGAATGGAGCAAACGACATCGTGGATCGACGTCAACAACCGGCGCGCCTTTGAACGCTCTACCAACCTGTTGCTCGACCTTGGGCACCGGAAGATTGCATTGCTCAACGGGCTGGAAGATATGGATTTTGCCGCGCGCAGGCGATCTGGCTTTGAAACCGCATTCGCAAACAAGGGGCTGACTGCCGACCCTGCCCTCATGCGGGCGGCTGACATGACAGAACCCTTTGGCGCCGACAGTGCCCTGGAGATGTTGCGCTCGGCGTCTCCTCCCACAGCCTTTGTCGTTTCCAGCATGATCACAGCC
>JBNKOQ010000263.1:0-5418 GCA_050294735.1 Roseibium sp.
GGCAAGGTCCTGGCCGATACCTATGCTGAAGCACGGGCCGTGTTCGCGGAAGTTGACGATGCCTTGGGGCAGAAGCTCTCCGACGTCATGTGGAACGGTCCGGAAGCTGACCTGACCTTGACCGCCAATGCCCAGCCGGCGCTGATGGCCGTCAGCCTGGCGACCATGCGTGTGCTTGAAGCGAAGGGGCTGGACCTTCAAACAACGGTCAGCTTCGTTGCTGGCCACTCCCTCGGTGAATATTCCGCTCTGGCCGCTGCCGGGTCGCTTGAGGTCGGCACTGCTGCCAAGCTCCTGCGGGTGCGCGGTGATGCCATGCAGAATGCCGTGCCGGTCGGGCAGGGCGCCATGGCGGCGCTTTTGGGGCTGGATTTCGAGGCGGCTCAGGAAGTGGCTGCGGAAGCGGCTCAGGGCGACGTGTGTCAGGCTGCAAACGACAATGCTCCGGGGCAGGTGGTCGTCTCGGGCCATGCCGCGGCCGTCGAGCGGGCTATCGAGATTGCCAAGGCGAAGGGCGCGCGCCGGGCCTTGCTTCTGCCGGTGAGTGCACCGTTCCATTGTGCCTTGATGGCGCCCGCAGCCGAGGCCATGGCCGCAGCCCTTGCAGACGCCGATGTGCGCGCTTCAAAGGTTCCGCTGGTTGCCAATGTCCTGGCGCGGCCCATCACGGAGCCAGCCGACATTCGCCAGCGCCTGGTCGAGCAGGTCACCGGCACGGTCCGCTGGCGCGAGTCGATCTCCTGGCTGGCTGGTGAGGGTGTCGATACCTTTGTCGAGATCGGCACGGGCAAGGTGCTGACCGGAATGGTCAAGCGTATTGCAAAGGAAGCCACCGGTGTGGCGGTCAATTCGCCGGAAGATATCGACGCGCTTCTTGAAAAGCTGAACGCCTGATCCCACGCTTGGTGGGTTGAACGAAAAGACTGCAGCCCGTTGTTCGGCGGACCAAAACCAAAAGGGCCCAATGGCCCGGGCTAAAACCCAAAGGAAGGAAGCCAAAATGTTCACCCTTGAGGGGAAAGCAGCTCTCGTTACCGGCGCGACCGGTGGCATTGGTGAGGCCATCGCAAGGGCCCTGCATGCCCAGGGCGCAACGGTTGCCCTGTCCGGTACCCGTGCTGAGAAGCTGGAAGCGCTGGCGGCTGATCTTGGAGAACGGGCATTTGTGACCCCGGCAAATCTCTCTGACCGGGCGGCTGTCGATGCGCTTCTCCCCGCAGCTGAGGAAAAACTTGGCAAGGTCGACATTCTGGTCAACAACGCCGGTATCACCCGCGATAACATTTTCATGCGCATGAAGGACGATGAGTGGGACCAGGTGCTGGAAGTGAACCTGACTTCGGGTTTCCGTCTGTGCCGTGCTGCCATCAAGGGTATGATGAAGCGCCGGTCCGGCCGCATCATCGGCATCACATCCGTTGTCGGTGTCACCGGTAATCCGGGGCAGACCAATTATGCTGCGGCAAAGGCCGGCATGATCGGGATGTACAAGTCCCTGGCGCGCGAGGTTGCCAGCCGCAGCATTACGGTCAATACCATCGCGCCCGGTTTTATCGAAACAGCCATGACCGGCGAGCTGAACGACAAGCAGAAGGAATCGATTCTGCAGAGTGTTCCGGCAGGCCGTTTGGGCACCGCGGATGAGATCGCGGCGGCCTCGGTATATCTTGCCAGTAACGAAGCTGCTTACGTTACCGGGCAGACCTTGCACGTTAACGGTGGCATGGCCATGATTTAAAAGGCAGAATTTTAGTTCTGGCAAAAAGAATTCCGGCCGTGCATGCGCTGCCGGGAGCGGCTGGTCAAGGGTGATAAAGTGTGTTACCTAGCCGCCGATTGTTCCAAGGGGGCAGGATTCAGACTGCTTTGCAGAACGGGTCCTTCCAGAATGTGTTCAAAGCTGCGGAAGTTCGCCAAAGTCCGATGGTTGGTTTGGCGGGTTCGCTTGCGATGTACAGGGTGAAATTCCGGTCTTCGGTTGAAACCGGGAGCTCGGTAAAAGACTGTAAACTCAAGGAAGTAGAAAATGAGCGATATCGCGGATCGAGTTAAGAAAATCGTCATCGAACACCTGGGCGTTGATGCCGAAAAGGTTGTGGAAGGCGCAAGCTTCATCGACGATTTGGGCGCGGACAGCCTCGACACCGTTGAGCTCGTCATGGCTTTCGAAGAAGAATTCGGTGTAGAAATTCCGGATGATGCAGCTGAAACCATCCTGACGGTTGGCGATGCTGTAAAGTTCCTGGAAAAGAACGCCGGCTAATTCGCCGACGTATGACGAACGGACGGGCAGACAGGGCCACGAGCGCTGGTCTGCCCGAAACAAGTGCGGGTTCATGAGGCGAGTAGTCGTAACAGGATTGGGCATGGTGTCTCCGCTTGGCGGAAACGTTGATGTCTCTTGGAAAAAAATCCTCGAAGGGAAAAGTGGTGCCAACAAGGTCACCAATTTTCAGGTCGATGATTTGGCGTGTCAGATTGCGGCGCAGATCCCGCGCGATCCTTCTGAGGAAGGCGCGTTCGATCCAAATGACTGGATGGATGTAAAAGAGCAGCGCAAGGTCGATGATTTCATCATCTATGCCATTGCGGCTGCGGATCAGGCCATGGCCGACGCCGGCTGGAAGCCTGAAAGCTATGAAGATCAGATCCGCTCAGGGGTTCTGATCGGTTCCGGTATCGGTGGTCTTCAGGGGATCGAGCAGGCGGCTCATATCCTTGCTGACAAAGGCCCCCGGCGGATCTCTCCATTTTTCATTCCCGGACGGCTGATCAATCTTGCCGGCGGGTATGTTTCCATTCGCCACGGCCTCAAGGGACCGAACCATGCGGTGGTAACGGCCTGTTCGACAGGTGCTCACGCCATCGGCGATGCATCGCGCTTGATTGCTTTTGGCGATGCCGATGTGATGGTGGCTGGCGGAACGGAATCGCCGGTTTGCCGGCTGTCGCTCGCGGGCTTTGCGGCCTGCCGCGCGCTTTCCACCCATTTCAACGACGCTCCGGAAAAAGGCTCTCGCCCTTACGACAGGGATCGGGACGGCTTCGTCATGGGCGAAGGTGCCGGTGTCGTTGTGCTTGAAGAATACGAACATGCCGTGGCGCGTGGAGCCAAGATCTATGCCGAAGTCGTTGGCTATGGTCTGTCCGGCGACGCTTACCACATTACCGCTCCGTCTTCCGATGGGGATGGTGCATTCCGGTGCATGCAGGCTGCTTTGAAGCGTGCAGGTGTTGGCCCCGCTGAAGTGGATTATGTCAACGCGCATGGTACGTCCACGCCGCTTGGCGATGAAATTGAGTTGGGGGCGGTTACGCGGCTCGCCGGCGATGCGGTCAAAGGCCTGACGATGTCGTCGACGAAGTCCTCGACCGGCCATTTGCTGGGCGCGGCGGGTGCCATCGAGGCGATCTTCTCGGTGTTGTCCATACGCGACAGCATCGCGCCGCCGACGATTAATCTGGATAATCCGTCGATTGAGACCGAGATTGACCTCGTCCCTCATACGGCAAAGAAAATGAACATTGATGTTGCCTTGTCCAATTCGTTTGGCTTTGGCGGTACGAACGCCTCTCTGGTGTTCAAAAAAGTAGCGGCGTAAGCGCCAACCCCGATTATCCGCCGCCTGGGATTATCTCTGGCGGCGGCTTTTTTCGGCAGCGCCATTATTACGCCAAGCGTAACTGATGAGCTGCGCCGAAAGGGCCACCTGGATCGAATCCGGCTCTTATCAGGAGGAGCGTTTTAGATGCGCATCAAGCCCAAAAGCCCGCGCGAAGCGATCCAGCCGGAGCAGGCTCCCGGGCCGCCGCCGCGGTCCCGTCACGTCCGCAATCCGGTGGTCATTCTCATCAACATGGTGATTTCCCTCGCCGTGCTGGCGGTGATTGGCGCTGGCGGCGCGCTTTATTTCGGAAAGCAGATCTTTGAGGCGCCGGGCCCGCTGAAGGAAGACCGTACAGTCATCGTCGCATCCGGGGTCGGTCTGTCCGGCATCACCGAAAGGCTGCAGGCCCAAAACGTCCTTGAAAAGGGATTGATCGACGAGCTGGTCTTCAACGTTGGTGTCCGCTTTTACAAGAATGCGACCAAGCTGAAGGCTGGTGAGTACGCATTCAAGGCCGGGACCAGCATGGAACAGGTCATGACGGATCTGGTGCAGGGCAATGCCGTCACGCACTCTGTGACGATCCCGGAAGGATGGTCGACCGCGCAAATTCTCGACCGGGTCCGCTCTCACAAGGTTTTGGTGGGTGAGATCACGGATATTCCGGAGGAAGGCGACTTGCTGCCGGAAACCTACACATTCACCCGTGGCACGACGCGGCAGGAAATCGTCAATAAGATGAAGGCGGCTCAGACCGCGCTGCTGGCCGACATATGGTCCCGCCGCAGCGAGGGGCTGCCCGTCAAGACGCCCGAGGAGCTGGTGATACTGGCTTCCATCGTTGAGAAGGAAACCGCCAAGGCTGACGAGCGGCCGCGTGTCGCCGGAGTATTCGTCAACCGTCTGGAACGGAACATGCGCCTTCAGTCCGATCCGACGATTCTCTACGGGCTCTACGGTGGCGAAGCCTGGCTGAAGGATCGCTCGGCGATCAAGCAGTCCGAGCTGAAGAAAGAAACGCCCTATAACACCTATCAGATCAACGGCCTGCCGCCGGGGCCCATCGGGAACCCGGGCCGGGCGGCGATGGAGGCGGTTGCCAATCCATCGCGGACCAAGGATTTGTATTTTGTCGCTGACGGTACGGGAGGTCACATCTTCTCGGAGACCTACGAGCAGCATCAGGCCAACGTGCGCAAATGGCGACAGGTCGAACGTGAGCGCCGGGACGCGGAAAAGACCGAAGCTGCTGCGCCTGCGCAGTCGAACTGACGGGGAGCGAGAATATGGCGCTGGCCAGCATGACCGGTTTTGCCCGGGTTCAAGGGGATGCAGGGGCTGTTCGCTGGACCTGGGAGCTTAGATCCGTCAATGGCAAGAACCTGGATGTCAGGATCAGAATTCCCTCAGGCCTGGAAAGTCTGGAACAAAAGATACGTGAACGGTGTTCGAAGGCCTTGAAGCGCGGCAATGTCTCGGTTGGCTTGTCGATGAAACGCGAGGAAGGTGACGCGGTTTTGTCGATCAATGAGGGTGCGCTTGAAGCGGTTCTATCGGCGATCGAGATTCTGAAAGCGCGTGTCCCGGATGTGGCGCCGCCAACTCTGGACGGCATCCTGGCGCAAAAGGGTGTCTTTGACTTCAAGGAACAGGAAGACGACGAAGCCACCCGCTCGGCGATGATCGAGGCGCTGCTGACGCTGATGGCCGAAGAACGGGCCGATTTCACCCGCACGTTCCGCGGCCTGTCGGACGGCGGGGCGGCGGCGGAGTTCGCAAGGCCCGAGAGGTTCGAAGCCTGGGAACGCGA
>JBNKOQ010000264.1:0-5413 GCA_050294735.1 Roseibium sp.
CAGAAGGCGGTGGTCGAACTCAGGGATGAGAGCGAGGAGGATGCCAGAGAGGCCGAGGCCGCCGCATTCGGGCTCAACTACACCTCGCTGGACGGCGATATCGGCTGCATGGTCAACGGCGCCGGCCTTGCCATGGCGACCATGGACATCATCAAGCTCTACGGCGCCGAGCCGGCCAACTTCCTCGATGTGGGCGGCGGCACCAATGCGGCCAAGGTCACGGCCGCGTTCAAGCTGATCCTTTCCAACCCCAACGTCAAGGCCATCCTGGTCAACATCTTCGGCGGCATCATGCGCTGTGACACGATTGCAGAAGGCATTGTGGCAGCGGCCAAGGAAGTGGACCTGTCGGTTCCCCTGGTGGTTCGCCTGGAAGGCACCAACGTGGAACTCGGCAAGAAGATCATCAACGAGAGCGGTCTCAACGTGATCGCCGCCGATGATCTCGACGACGCCGCCCAGAAAATCGTGAAAGCCGTCAAGGGGGGCGCGTAAATGTCGATCCTCGTCAATAAAGACACGAAAATCATTGTTCAGGGCCTGACCGGCAAGACCGGCACGTTCCATACGGAGCAGGCTCTCGAATATTACGGCACCAAGATGGTGGCCGGTGTGCATCCGAAAAAGGGTGGCGAAACCTGGTCGGCCGGCGTCGATGGCGCTGCCGAACTGCCGATCTTCGCCTCCGTGGGTGAAGCCAAGGAAGCAACCGGCGCCGACGCATCGGTGATCTACGTTCCGCCGGCAGGCGCGGGTGCAGCGATCATCGAAGCCATCGATGCGGAAATTCCGTTCATCGTCTGCATCACGGAAGGTATCCCGGTCGCCGACATGATCAAGGTGAAGGCGAAGCTGGAGAAATCCAAGTCGCGCCTGATCGGCCCGAACTGCCCGGGCATCATTACTCCGGGCGAAGCAAAGATCGGCATCATGCCGGGTTCCATCTTCAAGAAGGGTTCCGTTGGTGTTGTGTCCCGCTCCGGCACGCTGACCTATGAGGCTGTGTTCCAGACAACCAACGCGGGCCTCGGCCAGACCACGGCAGTCGGCATCGGCGGCGACCCGGTCAAGGGCACCGAGTTCATCGACGTCCTGGAAATGTTCCTGGCCGATGACGAAACCAAGTCGATCATCATGATCGGCGAGATCGGTGGTTCCGCGGAAGAAGACGCCGCGCAGTTCATCAAGGATGAGGCCAAAAAGGGCCGCATGAAGCCAATGGCCGGTTTCATCGCAGGCCGCACGGCGCCTCCTGGCCGAACCATGGGTCATGCCGGTGCGGTGATTTCCGGCGGCAAGGGCGGCGCGGAAGACAAGATCGCGGCGATGGAAGATGCCGGGATCAAGGTTTCGCCGTCTCCCGCCAAACTTGGCGAAACCCTTCTCGAGGTATTGAAGGGCTAACGCCGTTTTATGCTGGATCTGAAACGTAAATTGTTTACGGTTCGATAGGCATAGTGACGCAAACCGGTCAAGACGCTTTGAGTGCCTTGACCGGACTTCATGAGGGGGTCGGTGTTTACACTGGCCTGAAAAGGAACCCAGGAAGGGCTCGTCCGGGTCCACCTGAAAGTATAAGGGCGGGGGTTTTCTCCGCTGGATGAACATGGCACGGCAGGAAGCGAACAAAGTCTTCGCACTGACGTCGTTGCTTTACGGCGCCAACGCAGCCTATATCGAAGACCTCTACGCTCAGTTCAAGGAAGACCCGAGCTCGGTTGATGCCGAGTGGCAGGACTTTTTTGCGAGCTTCCAGGACGCCAAGGAAGACGTCCTCAAGGAAGCGCGCGGCGCGCCCTGGAAGCGCAAGGACTGGCCGATTGCGGCCGACGGAGACCTGATCAATGCCTTTGACGGCAATTGGGCCCCGATCGAGCAGAAGCTCGGCGATAAGCTGAAAAAGAAATCAGAAGCCAAAGGCGCTCCGCTGTCCGATGCCGAAGTGCATCAGTCAACGCGTGATTCCGTCCGCGCCTTGATGATGATCCGCGCCTATCGCATGCGCGGGCATTTGCATGCTGATCTCGATCCGCTGCACCTGTCGCCTCCCGGCGATCACGAAGAGCTGCATCCGTCCTCCTACGGTTTTACCGAAGCCGATTGGGACCGCAAGATCTTCATCGATCACGTCTTGGGCCTCGAGTACGCCACCATCCGCGAGATGCTCGACATCCTGAAGCGGACCTATTGCTCCACCCTTGGTGTCGAGTTCATGCATATCTCGGATCCGGCCGCAAAATCCTGGATCCAGGAGCGCATCGAGGGTCCGGACAAGCATGTTGCCTTCACCAAGGAAGGCAAGAAGGCCATCTTGAACAAGCTGGTCGAGGCGGAAGGCTTCGAGAAGTTCCTTGATGTGAAATACACCGGAACCAAACGTTTCGGTCTTGATGGCGGTGAGGCGCTGATCCCGGCGCTGGAACAGATCATCAAGCGCGGCGGCCAGATGGGCCTGAAGGACATCGTGCTCGGCATGGCCCACCGCGGCCGCCTGAACGTTCTCACCCAGGTGATGGGCAAACCGCACCGCGCGGTCTTCCATGAATTCAAGGGCGGTTCTGTCGCGCCGGACGATGTGGAAGGGTCCGGCGACGTGAAGTACCATTTGGGTGCCTCATCCGACCGGTCTTTCGATGACAACAATGTTCACCTGTCGCTGACGGCCAACCCGTCGCATCTGGAGATCGTCAATCCGGTGGTGCTCGGCAAATCCCGGGCAAAACAGGATCAGCGTTCTGCCGTCGACGGCCATTTCATCGAGACGACGGAAGTCGACCGCTCGAGTGTCCTGCCGCTGCTGCTGCATGGTGATGCGGCCTTTGCCGGTCAGGGTGTGGTCGCCGAATGTTTCGGGCTGTCCGCCCTGCGCGGCCACCGGACCGGCGGATCGGTGCATGTGATCATCAACAACCAGATCGGCTTCACCACCAATCCGCGTTTCTCGCGCTCTTCGCCCTATCCGTCGGATATGGCCAAGGTGATCGAAGCGCCGATTTTCCACGTCAACGGCGACGATCCTGAAGCTGTGACATTCGCGGCCAAGATCGCCATCGAATTCCGCCAGACCTTCGGCCGTCCGGTGGTGATCGACATGATCTGTTACCGCCGCTTCGGCCACAACGAAGGCGACGAGCCGGCGTTCACGCAGCCGATCATGTACCGCAAGATCCGCAAGCATGCCACGACCCTGCAGCTCTATTCCGAGCGGCTGGTTCAGGAAGGTGTTCTGAGCGGCGACGAAGTCGAAAAGATGAAGGCCGATTGGCGCAAGCATCTGGACGGCGAGTTCGATGCCGGCCAGTCTTTCAAGCCGAACAAGGCAGACTGGCTCGACGGCAAGTGGTCCGGCATGAAGCGCGCGGATGATGAGGAAGATCCGCGCCGTGGCTCTACCGGCCTGCCCGATGACGAATTGCAGGCCATCGGCAAGAGCCTGACGACAGTTCCCGATGGCTTTAACGTTCACCGGACGATCGCGCGCTTCCTGAACAACCGGAAGAAGATGATCGACAGCGGCGAAGGCCTCGACTGGGCGATGGCGGAAGCTCTCGCCTTTGGCGGCCTGCTCAAGGAAGGCAACGCGGTCCGCCTGTCCGGACAGGACTGCGAACGCGGCACCTTCTCCCAGCGTCATTCGGTTCTCTACGATCAGGAAGACGAAGGCCGCTACATTCCGCTGAACAATCTCGCTGAGAGTCAGGCGCGTTACGAAGTCATCAACTCGATGCTGTCCGAAGAGGCGGTGCTCGGGTTCGAATACGGGTATTCGCTGGCGGAGCCGAATGCTCTGACCCTTTGGGAAGCCCAGTTCGGCGACTTCGCCAACGGGGCGCAGGTCGTGTTCGATCAGTTCATTTCTTCGGGTGAACGCAAGTGGCTGCGTATGTCCGGCCTCGTCTGCCTTCTGCCGCATGGCTATGAAGGCCAGGGACCGGAGCATTCCTCCGCCCGCCTGGAGCGCTTTCTCCAGATGTGCGCGGAAGACAACATGCAGGTTGCCAACTGCACGACCCCGGCGAACTACTTCCACATTCTGCGCCGCCAGGTCCGCCGCGATATCCGCAAGCCGCTGATCCTGATGACGCCGAAGTCGCTGCTGCGGCACAAACGGGCCGTGTCAAAGCTCAGCGATATGAACGCGGACAGCACGTTCCACCGCCTGCTGTGGGATGACGCGGAGATGGGGACATCGGAAACCAAGTTGGTGTCCGATGACAAGATCCGCCGTGTCGTCATGTGCTCGGGTAAGGTCTACTACGACCTTCTCGAAGAGCGCGAGAAGACCGGCATCGATGACGTCTACCTGCTGCGGGTGGAACAGCTTTACCCATTCCCGAAGAAGGCGCTGGCGATGGAGCTGAACCGCTTCAAGAATGCCGAGATGGTGTGGTGTCAGGAAGAACCGAAGAACATGGGGTCCTGGTTCTTCGTCGAGCCCTATATCGAATGGGTGCTGGAGCAGATCGGCGCAAAGGCGAAGCGGCCGGTTTACGCCGGGCGCCAGGCAATGGCATCGACCGCGACCGGTCTGATGTCGCGGCACCTCGCGCAGCTTCAGGCGTTTCTTGACGACGCATTGGGGAAATGATTTCCGGGGGCCGGCCACGGCCCCCGAACCGACCGGAATAATGGCCAGGCAAACTTAAGAGAAGGCGACCATGGCAACCGAAATTCGCGTGCCCACGCTGGGTGAATCCGTATCTGAAGCAACGATCGCACAGTGGTTCAAGAAGCCGGGTGATACCATCAAGGCCGATGAGCCTCTGGTGGAGCTTGAAACCGACAAGGTGACCGTGGAAGTGCCCGCACCGGCCTCCGGCACACTGGAAAGCATTCTCGTCAATGAGGGGGACACCGTTGAGGTGGGCGCGCTTCTTGGTCAGATTGCGGAAGGTGGTGCTGCGGCGGCACCCGCTCCCGCCGCCAAGAAGGCAGAGGCGGCTCCGGCTGCTGCTGCGGGCAATGTTGTCGACGTCCTGACGCCCAGCGCCGGTGAATCCGTGACCGAAGCCGAGGTTGGCGAATGGAGCGTCAAGGTCGGTGATGTGGTGAAGGCCGACGATACGCTGGTCGAGCTGGAAACCGACAAGGCCGCGCAGGAGGTTCCGGCTCCGGTGGCAGGCACTGTCGTCAAGATCGCCGTCCAGACCGGCGACACCGTCGAGCCCGGCATGCTGCTTTGCCAGATCGACAGCTCCGGTCAGGCCGCCGCTCCGGCGCCGTCTGCTGCTGCCCCGGCTCCGGCTCCCGCAGCCTCGGGCACGTCCATGCCGGCTTCACCAAGCGCCTCCAAGATGATGGCGGAAAAGAACATCTCCGCCGATCAGGTTGCCGGTTCCGGCAAACGTGGCCAGATTCTCAAAGGTGACGTCATTGCAGCCGCTGCCGCTGGTGTGACTGCTGCTCCGGCAGT
>JBNKOQ010000265.1:0-5404 GCA_050294735.1 Roseibium sp.
GCGAAGGCCGTTTGCCGGCTTTTGCCTTCACCGCTGTGGATGGCGATGACCGGCTGATCGGCACCGTTCGCTTGTGGCATGTGGTGGACGGGAGCGGTCGGCCCGCCTTGCTGCTTGGGCCTTTGGCTGTTGAAAGCCAGTGCCGCAGTCTGCAGGTGGGCGGCCGTCTGATGCGCCATGCGCTGAACCGTGCTGCATTGGCCGGGTTCGGAGCGGTGATCCTCGTTGGGGATTTTGCCGATTATCAGCGATTTGGTTTTGTCCAAGGGCAGCTTGAAGGCGTGTCCTTGCCGGGGCCTGTTGAGCGGGGCCGGTTTCTGGCCGTGGAGCTGTGCCAGGATTCTCTAAACGGGTTCTCCGGTTGCTTGAGTGCCGCCGGGGTGCGCGATCCGGCGTTTGCGGTTACGGGCCCGCACACTCCGGCCGGCGAGTGGGTCACGGTCTGAGCCGCACCACGTTGAGCGCCTCCTTCCGGCCCTTCACAGCACGGGACCCGAGAGCTTCCTGCGAGATATCCTCCGGCAGGCTTGCGGCGATCTCCTGTGAGACCAGCACGCAGACTTCAGCCTCGGGATCGATTTCCCTGCCCAGGCTCTCCAGTCTTGAGGCGGCATTCACGGTGTCGCCGATCACCGTATAATTGACCCGGTCCGGCGCGCCGATATCGCCAACAACCAGCGGTCCGCAGTGAACCCCAATGCGGATCCTGACCGGGGGCAATCCTTGCGCCACCCGGATCTTGTTGTCTGCCTGAATTGCCCGGGCGATGTCCAGAGCCGCCAGAGCGGCGGGAACGGCGGGCGTATCCAGACTGACCGGGGCTCCCCAGAAAGCCATGACACTGTCGCCGATGTATTTGTCTATGGTGCCGCCGTGTTTGCTGATCTCTGAGCCGATCAGGGAGAGATGCTGATTGACGAAATCGGCGGTTTCACTGGCGCTCATGCCTTCTGAAATATGCGTGTAACCGGCGATGTCGGTGAACAGGACAGCAAGATCGCGGACTTCCGGACGCGCCTCGTTTAATCCTTCCCGGACCAGCTTTGTCACCAGGCTTCTCGGCATATAGCGCATAAAGGCGGAAAGACCGCCGACCATGGAGTTGAAACCGGCTGCCAGGTCGTTCAGCTCCCGGATGGAGCTGCCGGGAAGCTCATGCATCCTATCCAGCTCGAGCGAGGCCACTGCGCGGGCACCGGCAGCAGCGCGCTGGATCGGCAGAGCAATGTAGTGCGACAGGACGCCGGTCCCGACAAGGGCAATGCCCAACAAGGCGATGCCGATGAAAATAGCCTCATAGAGCTGCTCGAACGGTTGTTCCAGGATACTTGTGGGGAAATGGGCTCCAAGCTTCACGGCTTGGCCGCCAAACAGTTTGTCGGTGTCGTCGGTGACCATGAACCGGCTGGAGCCATCGGTGCCCTGACCAACGGTAACTGTCATGCTCGCGGGAAGGATGTCCTTGGATTCAAATGTCTCGTGAACGCTATAGGCTGCAAGAAAGTCATCGGGTGACTGGTCGACCCGCAGCAGCGGCTCTTTGTATGTTAGCGTTTGAGGTGCCGCGCCCAAGTTCGGATGGGCCAGCAAATGGCCATTGTCATAGAGCAGAAACACCGTGATCTGGCCGGTGCTGAGATCGCCCGTAATATCGGATAGTTCCCGTAAGGAGACACCGGTCAGAACCAGGCCGAGATAGGTGTCTCCGTCCATGATCGGCATCACATACGCCACATAGCTATACTGGAGAGCGGGAACATATTCGACCTTGGTCCAGAAACCCGAGCCGGTTTTCTGTGCCTGTTTTGCGAGTTCGGTCAGATCGTTGCCAGGGTCAGTTTTGCCGCGCTTGCTCATCAGGACATCGGTTTCCACGCCCCGGTCGACCTGAAGATGGTGCCCGTCCGGTGTGATGACGAGAGCGAGAGCAGCCTGAGGTATTGCCGCCAATGTGCCGTATAGAAATCCCGTAAGCTCTTCTTCATCATTGAGTAGGATCGAGCCGTTGGCGATGGCTCTGGCGGCGAACTGTGTCTGTTCTTCCACGGCACCCATATGTTCGGAGAATTCGGAGCCAAGGGCCTGCATGGTGTTCTTGACGTATTCCGCGCCGAGCCCGCGCAGGATCTGTTCTGACTTGATCGTCTGGACTGCGAGCACGAGTGCGGCGGTCAGAAAGACGAAAGCACCAATCACCATGGTAAGTGTCGGTGTAAGGCGGAGCTTGTTTCTGAAACGCAAGGGCTTCATCCGGAACGTTGGCAAGGGCGATGAGTTTGGAGCTTTGGCCGCCGGGCGTAAAGATCAAAGAGCGGCTGCGGCAAGAGAAAAGGGAGCCCCATGGTCTGGCGCTCCCTTTGATATGTCATCTTGAACCGGTCCGTTTAGTTGGGCTTTCCAGCCGGATCGAACTTGTGGCCGTAATCGACCGCGACTTCGTAGTCCGGATCCTCCAGAACGGAGACCTCGACCAGACTGCCGGCCTTGGTGAGCAGCTTCTGGCAGTCCTTTGACAGGTGGCGCAGGTGCAGGCGCTTGCCAGCGGCCTCGTATTTGGACGCGAGGGCATCGATCACCTCAAGCCCGGAATGATCGACCACCCGGCTGTCGATGAAATCGATCACAACGTCTTCCGGGTCGTTGTTGACGTCAAAGATGTCCTGAAACCGTGTGGTCGAGCCGAAGAACAGCGGGCCGGACAAGCGGTAGACTTTCCAGCCTTCCTTGGAAACGCCGGTACGGGCGTTGATCCGGCTTGCCGCGTTCCAGGCGTAGGCGAGCGCGGAGATGATCACGCCAACCACCACGGCCACCGCCAGATCCGAATAGACGGTGACGCAGGTCACGATGACGATCACAAGCGCATCTGTCATCGGGATCTTGTGCATGATCTTGAGGCTGGTCCAGGCAAAGGTGCCGATGACCACCATGAACATAACGCCAACCAGGGCCGCGACCGGGATCTGTTCGATCAGCGGCGCTGCAAACAGGATGAAGGACAGAAGGAACAGTGCCGCGGCGATCCCGGAGATGCGGGTGCGCGCACCCGACTTTACGTTGATCATTGACTGGCCGATCATCGCGCAGCCCCCCATGCCGCCAAAGAAGCCGGTGACCACATTGGCCGCGCCCTGGGCAAGACATTCGCGCGAAGCGCCACCCTTGGTGTTGGTCATGTCGGCAACCAGATTCAGGGTCAGGAGAGATTCGATGAGGCCGATCGCGGCCAGGATGACCGAGTAGGGCAGGATGATTTCAAGTGTGTCCCAGGTCAGCGGCACCATGGGAATATGAAATTCCGGCAAGCCTCCGGAAATGGAGGCAAGATCGCCGACCGAACGGGTCTCGAGGCCGAAGCCGAGCACCAGCGCGGAGACGACCAGAATTCCGGCGAGCGGCGCGGGAAACGCGCCGGTGAGACGGGGCAGAAACCAGATCACAGCCATCGTCAAGGCAACAAGGCCGAGCATCAGATAGAGATCAGCACCTCCCATCCACGTTGTGCCGCCAGCGCCGTCATCGATCTGAAATTGCCCCATCTGGGCCAGGAAAATAACGATGGCAAGGCCGTTGACGAAGCCGAGCATCACCGGATGCGGCACCATTCGAATGAACTTGCCCCATTTGAGCAGGCCCACCGTCACCTGGATCAACCCCATCAGGACGACCGTGGCAAAGAGGTATTCGACCCCGTGGGTCGCGACCAATGAGACCATGACGACGGCAAGGGCGCCGGTCGCGCCGGAAATCATGCCCGGCCGGCCACCGAAACAGGCGGTGATCAGGCCAATGAAGAAGGCCGCATACAATCCGACCAGCGGATTGACGCCGGCCACAAAGGCAAAAGCGACCGCCTCCGGGACAAGGGCCAGCGCCACGGTGAGACCGGCCAGAAGCTCGATCTTGATCCGGTTTGGCGTCAATTTGCTCGATGTTACGGGGGCAAGTGCCTCGGCGCGTGCGGTCAAGGACGGCTCCAATTTGTCTGGGCTGCCGGGTCTGGCAGCTGCGTGTTGTCTGGCAAAGCTTGGGTCAGTGCGGGCGTTAACTTGGGATGCCGCGATCTTGATCCAAATCAATTAGCGCCCTTCTACCGAATGTTGCGCAATGCAGCAAGTGAAGGCACGGATTAGCTGGAAATACCGGCATTCACGGCGACGGAAAAAGCGGCTCGGGCCTTTTTCGCCGTGTCCATGCCGCTCGCTGGCGGCGAAGCCGCCGGACCAGGTGGCGCAATCTCGCCAGCCCAAGCCGCAAGTAAAGCCGCCTGCGCCGAACGCGCGCTGCAGCGGCGATCCGCTGTTCAATATGCTCTCGCTCGGTCATTGGAGTATCTCTGAGCGTGAAGTCTGGATTGCTGTAACGGGGAGGGATAGGGGGCGTCCACATGGCATCATCCTTCTCAAAAGTGAATGGATGACGCTAAGATGCCGGTTGGAGAGTGGTTGAATAAGAAGCAATTATTGCAAAGAGACTTTCAAAAATGAAACAAGACCTCTCGTTGGATGATATTGCCCTGTTCGTCGCGGTCGCCGATGCGGGCGGTCTGGCTGGAGCGGCAAAACGCACGGGGGTCAGTGTGCCGACCCTCAGCCGGCGCATGGTGGGGCTGGAACGCTCGTTCCGGCAGCAGTTGTTCGTTCGCGGACCTCGCGGCTACGTCTTGACCTCCCGTGGCAGGGATCTTTTGCAGGAGGCCGAGGACTTGAGAGCCGTGTCGGCGCGTCTATCGGCCTTCGGGTCTGAGGACCGGCAAACGCGCGTCCGCGTGACGGCAGGTCCCTGGACTTCGCACTTTCTTGCGACGCATATCGCGCGCTACTGGTCTTCAGACGCGCCGTGGGTGCCTGAGTTTGTGACGACCAATGCTACGGTGGATATTTCAAGGCGTGAAGCGGATCTCGGCGTGCGCAACCGGAGGCCGGAGCAGCCTTGGCTGGCCGGGCGTCTGACGCATCGCGTTCAATATGCGGTCTTCGCCACTTCGACGGCTGACAAGGGTTATATTTCAGTGTCGGAAGCGGCCACGCCGGTACCCTCGGCGATCTGGCTGCGCGACCATCATGAAAATGAGGTTGTTACCACAGCCAGCAGTTCCCGGCTGGCTCTGGATCTGGCCTTGGCCGGCGTTGGCCGTATTGTCCTGCCGGTCTATGCAGCCGTTGCCTGGCCAGCCTTGCAGCGGGTGTCTCCGCTCATTGAGGAACTGACGAGCGAGGAATGGCTGGTCTGTCATCATGAGGGACGACACGATCCTCCTGTTCGTGCGGCACTGGATGCCATATCCGGTTTGCTCACGGACCGCCGGCTTCGGCCGGTAATGAACGACTAGGCCGTGTGGACGAACTTGAGACGTATTTCGTGAGGCAAGAAGCGAGAGATGGAGAGAAAAGACCCGCAGGGC
>JBNKOQ010000266.1:0-5395 GCA_050294735.1 Roseibium sp.
GGGTGTCTCTGAATCCGGACCAGCCCTCACCGTTCCTTGCCCAAGCGGACGATCTGAAGACGAGCATCTGGAGCAAGCCCCCCCTGCTGCCGGACCAAATCCCGTCCGGAGCCGATCCGGCGACCCGCATGGATCTCCAAGGCGGGTTTAATACAGAGATCCGGATTGAAGCGGATGTGGAATCCGCCCAAGACTTGCAAAAGCCGGCAAAGGACCCGAAGGCCCTGCCTCTTCTGGCGTCGCAGTCCCGGCACTCCGAGACCGCTCCAAAGCCGGTTTTCGCCTCTCCGGGAAACAGCTCCCAGACCCGGCAGGCCTCAAGCGGGCCTATTCGGAAAGTCGGTCCAGAATATTTTGTCGCCCAATAAACGGCAACATGGCCTTCATGTCCGGGCCATGATCCATGCCGGTAAGAACACGCCGGAGCGGCATAAACAGGCCTCGCCCCTTGCGTCCGGTCTCTGCCTTGAGTGCGGAAGTCCAGGCCCCCCAGGTCTCTTCCGTCACATCGCCGTCAGGGAACAAATCACGCGCTTTGCGAATGAACTCACGGTCTTCCTCCAGTATCTGGCCGTCCACAACACCATGAACGATCTGCCAGTAACGCTGTGCGTCCGATACTTTTTCGCAATTCTCACGGATTGTGAGCCAAAAGGCTTCGCTGGCCCGAATACCAAGACTGCTTAAGCGCTGCTCCACAGCCTCTATCGGCATCTGATGAACCAGGCGGGCATTCAATCCGTCAAGGTCGGCAGGATCGAATTTTGCTGCCGAACGGGAGACAGTCGAGAGATCGAACTTAGCGGCAAGCGCATCCAGATCCGCGACCGCTTCAACGGACTGGCTTGTCCCGGTCAGTACCGCAAGGGATGCCACAGACATTGGCTCCAGCCCAGCCTCGCGAAGCGACCCGATAGACAGCGCGCCCTTGCGTTTCGACAAGCCTTCGCCATCCCGCGTCGTCAGCAGATTGTGGTGCCCGAACTCGGGAACCTTGGCACCGAGGGCTTGAAAGATCGCGAACTGCACACCGGTGTTCGCAACATGATCCTCCCCGCGGATGACGTGTGTCACTCCCATATCGATATCATCGACAATGGACGGCAGCGTATAGAGAAATGTTCCGTCTTCCCGGATCAGAACCGGATCAGAGAGGGACGCCAGATCAACAGACTGTTCGCCCCGGCAAAGATCCGTCCAAGTGACTTCCGTACGCCGGGTCTCGAACGGATCGCCATCATGGTTGGGCAGAATAAAACGCCAATGCGGTTTCCGCCCTTCAGCCTCATAGACGGCCTTTTCCTCATCCGTCAGTTTCAACCCGGCCCGGTCATAAACCGGCGGGCGCCCCAGAGCACGGGCCCGGGAGCGACGGCGTTCCAGTTCCTCGGGCGCTTCATAACAAGGGTAGAGCAGCCCGTCCGCTTTCAGTTTTTCCGCCGCCGCGTCGTACAAGGCGACACGCTCCGACTGGCGTTCGATCTGGTCCGGCTGAATACCCAGCCAGGCAAGGTCGGCTTCAATGGAGTCGGCATACTCGGCCTTTGAGCGCTCCAGGTCCGTATCATCAAAACGCAAAATGAAACGTCCACCGGCATTCTTTGCAAAGAGCCAGTTGAAGAGCGCGGTCCGGCTGTTGCCGATGTGAATATGGCCGGTTGGAGACGGCGCGAAACGAACAGTAACAGTCATAAACTTGAGGTACCCCCCTGCTTGCCAGCTCGCAAGACTTGATTGGCGTTTTACCCGGTTACCAGGATGGACGTTTGCCTTGAGACAACCTACTACCTGAATCCGCTACGTTCTTTTGACAATGGCCCTTGCCGCGGTCAAAAGCAGAATACTCACCAGAATGCAATAAACCGCCATGCCCAACAGCTGATAGTCATAGGCGACCTTCAGGTCGATCAGCACACCGACAACACCCGGTCCGGCAGCCGAGGCAAACACCATCAGCGATACTGCGACAGAGCGAATGGACCCAATGTTGCGGACACCGTAAATTTCCGGCCAGAGAGCCCCGGAAAATGAAGATGTGAAGCCATTGCTGATCCCAAGCAGAGCCATAAAGACAAACGCCGCGGCCGGGATATGAACGAGGCTCAGAACAAGACAGGCCATCGTCACCGGGAGCAGCATGAACGGCAGCAGTCTGCGGGCCGAAAAACGGTCCACCAAATTGCCCAGAACCAGCATGGACAACAGAGAGACCACAGCCATCACCACGAATGCGCTGGCAAAGAGCTCCAGCGACCAGCCTCTGAGATTGACCAGATAGACCTGGTTGAAAAGAATAGCCGTGCCAATGAAGGGCGGCGCAAGTACGCCAGACGACACCGCCCAGAAAACCGGATCCCGCAGCACTTCCTTGCGGGTCCACTGCCTGCCCTCGACCCCGTCGCTATCACCGGTCGCCGATTTCGGCTGACGCGCCTCCGTCAAAAGCCAGGAGATCACAGGAAAAGCGAACAGAAAGACCGCAGCCGCAGCCAACCACCAGCCAGTCCGCCAGCCGAACAGATTGGATAGTGTGACGAAAACCAGTGGCAACGAAGCTTCGACCGCCGGGAAACCAAGCGTTGCTAGGGCCACTGCCCGGCCCCGCTGCGCGGAGAACCAGCGCGCCATCGCGGTCATCGAAATATGGGTCATCATCCCCTGGCCGCTGAGCCGCAGGCCGAAGATGACCACAAACAGCATCCAGACCGACGACACATTGGCCATCGCGATACAAAAACCGCCGAGAACCGCCATCACGGCCATGGCAACACGTTGAAGCGGAAGCACATCCACACTGCGCCCGACCCATGGCAAGACCATCGCCGACCCTAGCGTTGCCACCATGTAAATCAGTCCGAAATCACCGTGACTTAGGCCAAACTCTTCACGTAAATGCCCCGAGGACAACGAGATAAAAAAAGTCTGCCCGAAGCCGGAAAATCCGGTCAGCAGAAACCCGGCGCAAAGCCAGCGGGCATTCAAACGCAGGAATGAGAAATAGGTCAAACGACGATCCAAACGGCAAACGAAAATAGCGGACGGACCGGAAGGCCCGTCTGAAACGCTCTAAGGTGCGGCTCAGCGCCGGAAGACGTTGCTCAAGAACGGTCCCGGAACCGGTTGGTGATCGGATAACGGCGGTCCTTACCGAAATTGCGCTCGGTGATTTTCACGCCGGGAGGCGCCTGGCGCCGCTTATACTCGGCAATATAAAGCAGATGCTCAATCCTGTGGATCAGGTCACGGTCGTGGCCGCGTTTTTCAATCTCGCTGACCGCCATCTCGTGTTCGACCAGACACGACAGGATATCGTCGAGAACATCATACGGCGGCAAGCTGTCCTGATCGGTCTGCCCTTCCCGCAATTCCGCGGTCGGAACCTTGGTGATGATGTTGGAGGGGATCACCTCTCCGCCCGGCCCCAGCAGCCCTTCCGGCTGGTTTTTGTTCCGCCATTCGGCCAGATGATAAACCTGGGTCTTGTAGAGATCCTTGATCGGGTTGTAGCCGCCGTTCATGTCGCCATAAAGCGTGGCATACCCGACCGACATCTCCGACTTGTTGCCTGTGGTAACGACCATGGAGCCGAACTTGTTGGAAATCGCCATCAACACCACGCCCCGGGCGCGCGACTGAAGGTTTTCTTCCGTGGTGTCCTGCTCGCACCCTTCAAACATCGTCGCCAGCACCCGTCCGAACCCTTCCACAGGCTCGGCTATTGGAACCGTGTCATGGCGGATACCAAGGAGACGCGCGCAGTCGTCGGCATCGCGGATGCTCTCATGCGAGGTATAGCGGTACGGCAACATGATCGCATGGACCTTGTCGGGGCCCAGCGCGTCGACCGCCATGGTTGCACAGATCGCCGAATCGATACCGCCGGACAGACCGAGGACAACCCCCGGAAAACCGTTCTTCTGCACATAGTCGCGCAAGCCCATGACGCAGGCACACCAGTTGGCTTCGTCCAACTCCGGCAAGCTGCTGACAGGACCGCTTTCGCAAAGCCAAGTCTCATTGTCTTGCCGGACCCAGTCGGAAACCGCCAGGCCAGTCGCGAACTGCGGCATTTGAAACGCCAGTGACCGGTCTGCTTGAAGCGCGAAGGAGCCCCCATCGAACACGAGTTCGTCCTGACCGCCCAGTTGATTGCAGTAGATCAGTGGCAACCCTGTCTCAACGACCCTGGCAACGACCACCTGCAGCCGCTCTTCCGCCCGGTGCGCCCAGTAGGGAGACCCATTCGGGACCAAAAGCAGCTCAGCTCCAGTTTCCGCCAGGCATTCGCAAACTTCGTCGTTCCAGATATCCTCGCAGATCGGCACACCGATGCGCACACCGCGGAAGTCAATCGGTCCGGGCAAGGGCCCCGCCGCAAAAACGCGTTTTTCGTCGAAAACACCATAGTTGGGCAGGTCGTTCTTATAACGCACCGCCTGAACGCTGCCGCCGTCCAAAAGGGCCACGGCATTGTAGAGTTTGCCTTCGGCATCCAGCCATGGCGTTCCGACCAGCATGGCTGGGCCGCCGTCCCCCGTCTCCTCCGCCAATGCGTCCACGGCCTGCATGCAGCAACGGACAAAGGCATGCTTCAGAACAAGATCCTCAGTCGGGTAACCGGCAATGACCAGCTCTGAATAAAGGACAAGGTCAGCTCCCTGATCGGCAGCCTCGGCGCGCGCCGAGCGGATCAGCTCGGCATTGCCGGTAACATCACCGACGCTCGGATTCAGCTGGGCGACAGCAAGGCGGAAACGTCCGTCGATGGAAGGGGTGTTGGATGCAGGTGTCATAACGCTGATTTACCCCGGCATTCTGGCCGTGGCAATCGCCAGAGCTGTTTAAAGTAACGCCATCATTGCCGGGTCGGTCTGTGCCGGCGCAGTCGTCTCAGCCCTGTTTACTGTGTCCCGTTTGGTGCGCCCATCCTGCCGTTCGTTTGAAGAGAAGCCGAAAACACCCTTGCAACGCCCGTTGAGCGACTGTTTCTGCAGAATATCGCCAATACGGTCGTAGAGAATGACCGGCGATACAGGCTTGGCAATAAATCCGTGAATACCGAGCTTCATGGCTTCGAGAATGGTCGCTTTTCGGGAATGTGCGCTGACCACAACGACCGGCGTGGTGTTGACGATGCGGTCCTTGTCCGCGCGCAGAATTTTGATGAAATCAGCCCCGCCGATCGGATGCATGGCCCAATCCACAAGAACCATGTCCGGCGTTCGGTCCACGACTGTCTCCAGACCATCCGCCCCATCAGCCGCCTCGTAAATCTGGCGCACACCAAAACCGCTGAGCACAGACCGCAGAATGCTGCGCATGTGCATATTGTCTTCAATAACAAGAAAGGAGACCTGCGACAGGTCCCAACGCTTGCTCATTTCAATCATCCCTA
>JBNKOQ010000267.1:0-5365 GCA_050294735.1 Roseibium sp.
GTACGGTTCGTCGTGATGAT
The DNA here is from genome assembly GCA_050294735.1 of Roseibium sp. Taxonomy (GTDB): domain Bacteria; phylum Pseudomonadota; class Alphaproteobacteria; order Rhizobiales; family Stappiaceae; genus Roseibium. The sequence goes on from JBNKOQ010000267.1 coordinate 21, forward strand.
GACGATCGGAGGCTCTTTCGCTTTCACCGTTCCGAGTTCGGGGATCGTTACCTGGCTGTCTGAGAGGACTTCCAGGAGAAAAGCCTCAAAGGCCTCGTCAGCCCGGTCAAGCTCATCGATCAGGAACACCGGCGGCCCGGACAAAGAGGGTTCCAGTGCTTGCAGGACTGGCCGCTTGATCAGGAATCTTTCTCCGAAAATAGACTTCGAGAGTTCTGAGTGTTCAAGGTCTCCAGCTGCTTCCGATACCCTGATTTCAACCATCTGCGCTGCGTAATTCCATTCATAGACAGCAGAGGCGACATCGAGGCCCTCATAACATTGCAGCCGGATCAGATCGCGTCCGAGCGTATCGGACAGGACCTTTGCAATCTCGGTCTTGCCTACACCGGCTTCGCCTTCCAGAAAGAGAGGACGCTTCATGCGCAGGGCCAAATGCAGGACGGTTGCCAGAGAGCGGTCCGCAACATAACCGGCTCCTTCAAGAAGCGTCAGCGTTTCATCGATGGAGGAGGGCAGGGCGGTCTGTGTCATCATATAGGCTCGTTCTGACTTTCGGTCGGGTGGCAGTTCACTCTGACCATATAGGGTCTTTTCGGTTTTCGACATGGCCGAATGGTATGGAGCGCATTCGAGGCTTCAAAATTGTTTCAAGGCTGATGCAGAATCGAAAAGCGGGCACGGTATGCACTGGGTGTCGTGCGGACTTCCTTGCGGAAATGATGACGCAGGTTGGTGGCCGAGCCGAAACCGCAATGCGCCGCGATTTCTTCAATGGTGCGGTCCGTCTCTTCCAGAAGATCGCGGGCTTTTCGAAGTCTTTCGGTCAAAAGCCAGCGGGCTGGAGTGGTGCCTGTGCTGGCCTGAAAGCGGCGGAGCAATGTTCTTTGGCTCATGCCGGCCAGCTGGGCCAGCTGGACGAGGGGCTGTGGATGAGACAGGTTTTGCCGGATATGGTCGAACACGCTGCCAAGGCGGCCGCTCTCATGACCCGGTGGAACGGCACTTTCAACGAATTGGGCTTGCCCGCCGTCGCGGTGGGCTGGAACCACCAGCCGGCGGGCAACGGAGTTGGCTGCTTCCGGCCCCTTTTCCCGGCGGATCAGATGCAGGCAGAGATCGATGCCGGCCGCACTTCCGGCGGAGGTCAGGATTTGGCCTTCGTCGACATAAAGGACACCCGGTACAATGGTTAGCTCGGGGTAGCTGGTAGCCAGCTTTTCCGTGTAGCGCCAATGGGTCGTCACCTTGCGTCCGTGCAGCAGGCCGGTGGCCGCCAGCACGAAGACACCGGAACAGATTGAGAGAAGCCGCGCACCCCGCGCATGGGCTGTTCTCAGGGCGGCGATAAGCTCTGCCGGGACCGGCTCATCCGCACCGCGCCATCCCGGTACGATGATCACATCTGCGGCTTGCAACAGCTCCAGCCCGCCGTCGACTTCGAGTTTCAGACCCGCGGTGGAGCGAATTGGGCCATCATCTGCCGAGGCTATCGCAAAGCGGTACCAGTCCTTGCCCATTTCGGGCCGCGAGAGGCCGAAAATCTCGACGGCGACGCCGAACTCGAACATGCACAATCCGTCATAAGCGAGAACGACAACATGCGGCGGGTGGGGCGATGCGAGGTTTGTCATGATTTTTACGATAGGTGGCAAAGACGCCAGACGTCAAACGGAAATACTCCGATTAGCCTGGATGCAAGTTGTAACGCCAATGAGGAGATGAAGGATGAGCGTTGTAAGCGACATTCCAGCTGCGGCATCGGACCAGGCGGCCCGCCATTTCGGTGCCCGGCTCGCGCTTGAAACAGATTGTGACGACGTTGCTTCCGTATTGAAGGAGGGCGAGCCTGACTTTGTTCTGCTGCATGTTGTCGGTTCGCCGGAGGCTTATGCCCGCCGTCATGTGCCGAGTGCGATCCATTTGCCGCACCGGGATATCTCGGCAGAGCGCATGGCTGCATGGCCTGTGGAGACCTTGTTCGTGGTCTATTGCGCCGGGCCGCATTGTAACGGAGCTGACAAAGCGGCTTTCAAGCTTGCGGAACTCGGGCGGCCGGTCAAATTGATGATTGGCGGGCTGACTGGCTGGGAAGACGAGAACCTGCCATTTGCGGTTGGCAACGAGCCGGGGTCTCTGCTCTGACCGTAATGATCCGTATGGCTTGCCATGATCCTCTCCTGTATGACCGTTGGTGAATTCGGGAGAGGATACATGATGACGACATACCGTAAGACTGCGGTTCTTACTATGGCGCTGGGCTTCGGGCTTTGTGTGTTTGATCAGCCAGTGTATGCGGCAGCGCAATACCCGACCGATCCCGTGAGCATTGCGACGGGTCTGGAGCTGGCTGAGATTCATTGCGCAACCTGTCATGCGGTCGGCCGGGAAGGCGAAAGCCCGCTGAAAGATGCTCCCCGCTTCAGGAACCTGGGCAAGCGATACCCGCTGGAGGATCTTGAGGAAAGCCTTGCCGAAGGCATTGTGACCGCCCACGACGGCATGCCAGAGTTCGCCTTTGCGCCGGAGGACATCGATGCATTTCTGGGGTATCTGACGTCCATTCAGAGCAATTGAAATAAGTTGGCAGCACTCTTGATGTTATGCTGCTAAGACATTGTAATAAATAGCTAAATAATCAAAATTAAGATTTTGTTAACCAAATTGCCGCGATCCTTTTGAGGTGAAAGAAAGCGAGGCGATCATGACGGTTGGTTCTGATTTTCAAAGGCGCATCCTGGGCTATGGACTGATGACGGCGGAAATCCTTTATCGCATGCCAGAGCATCCGAAGTTTCTTCAGAGTTTTCTCTGGCAAACCGAGGACATGGCTCCGCACTTTCCAGAGCTCAACAAATTTCTGTCGTTTTGGGAAAAGGAAATCGACGCGCGGATTCACTCGGTCCGAATCGCGCATCAGGATCTTCTTGAGCCAGTCGACTATCGGTATGCCAAGGGCGGAATTGCAATACACTGATGCTCTGACTCTGGAGGCAGGGCTCTTGCTAGCCGGATTCTAGCTTCGGCTGATTAGGCCCAATCCCAGCCCGTCGCGCATGATGGTGCGGGACTGGGCCGTGAAATCCGATCCGTTGTCCTTATGCAACACGAAGCCTGGCATCAGTTGCAGCGGGGCTTTGCTGGCCCGAATGGCCCGGAGGAGGATTCTCGTTGCTGGAGCCTCAGGCCGTGGCCGTAGGGGTATTACATCGATGGCTCCGAAGCGGCCTTGCAAGACATCGAGCACTTCCCTCAGACCGTCTGCCCGGAAAATCATGGTTAGACTGCCGCCCTTGCGAACAATGTCCGATGCGGTTCTGGCCCAGGGGTCGAGACCTCTCTCATCCAGCATGTGAGCTCCGGCGCGCGCTTGTGCGGGAGACGCCCGGAAGCGGTCCGCTTCATAGTAGGGCGGGTTCATGATCACATGATCGGTACCATCCGGTTTCAGACCTGCCGCATGACGCAGACTGCCTTTGGCTGTGATGTCTGCCTCAAGAACGTCAACCCGGTCTGAGAAGGCTGCGTTGGCTGGATCCTCAAGGTTCTGTCTGGCAAGGGCCAGAACCAGCGGGTCGATATCGACGAGCGTCATCGTGATGGCGGACAGCCTGGATGCTGCGCAAAGCCCCGCGGTGCCGACACCCGATCCGAGGTCAACGACATGCCCCTTGGTATCGTCGGGCAGGGCCGCAGCGAGATAGACTGCATCAAGTCCGGTTCTGTGCCGGCCTTTCTTCGGTTGCCGGACATAAATCCTGCCGCCCAAAAAGGCATCGTATGTTGTGGCCGTTTCGGCTGTACCGGAAGAATCTGAAACCTCACAACCCTCGCTCATGACCAGCTCTGACCCTGGTCAAGTCTCAGTTCGTGCTCCAGTCCCGCATCCTTGACCAGGCGGCGCGCCTTTATGATCTGCTCGGATTCGACGAGCAACCGGCGCGGAAGAAGGCCCAGCGAGCCCTCCAGAATGCTCATATTGCCATCTGCGACAAAATGCTTGATGCCGGCCTCCTCAAGCAATGACTCCAGAAAGGAAATCAGCACAGGGTCATTGGTTCTAACCAGTTCTTCCATCCGGGCTCACATCGATTTTCCGGTCTCGCCGGGGCTGCAGGGCAAATAAACCATATAAAAGGGAGCTGTTGGAAACATTTCAACAGTTTGTCAACTCACTGTTCTCTTGCTCCGGCAACGTTCCCGCCATATTGTCCGCACAACTTAAAACAGGAGTGCCTTTGGTGGCCGTGGTTGCATCCTTGTCGGACAATAAAACCCCTCAGCCCTCAATCCAGTCATTGGTCGATCTGGTTTCGGGCGGTATGGAGAGTGTCAATCAGATCATTCTGTCCAAGGCGGGGTCGAATGTCGATCTGATACCGGAAATCGCCAAACATCTGATTTCCTCGGGTGGCAAACGCTTGCGGCCGATGCTGACGCTCGCTTGTGCGGACATGTTCAAGTATCAGGGGGACGGTCATGTAACGCTGGCTGCCAGCGTTGAGTTCATGCATACGGCAACCTTGTTGCATGATGACGTGGTCGATGAAAGCGACATGCGCCGGGGTAAACTTGCTGCCCGGAAATTGTGGGGCAACCAGGCGAGTGTCCTGGTTGGCGACTATCTGCTTGGTCAGGCTTTCAAGATGATGGTGGATGTCGGGTCTCTGGAGGCTCTACGGATTCTTTCAGAGGCGTCCGCGATCATTGCCGAGGGCGAAGTTCTGCAGCTTGGAGCGGCTAAGGATATCACCACCAGTGAGGCCGATTACCTGCGGGTGATTGAAGCAAAAACGGCGGCACTCTTTGCGGCCGCCGCCGAAGTCGGTCCTGTGATCGCCGGCGAAAGCGCTGAGATGAAAGCGGCTGCGCGGAAATACGGCATGGAATTGGGCCTGGCGTTCCAGCTGGTCGACGATGCGCTCGACTATGGGGGCTCCAGCGCGGACCTTGGCAAGGACATTGGCGATGATTTCCGGGAAGGTAAGATTACCTTGCCGATTGTTTTTGCCGTAGCACGCGGCACCGACGCGGACAGAGTGTTTTGGAAGCGCTGCCTGGAGGACAACGCCATCGAAAACGGTGATCTGGATCAGGCAATTGAGCTTCTGGGCAAATACGATGCGATTGCCGACACCGTGCAGCGGGCGCGTGACTACGGTCAAGGCGCGTTGAGGGCGTTGGAACAGCTTCCAGCGGGCGCTCATGGCGACGCTCTGGCCGATGCCGTGGGGTTCTGTATATCCCGGGTGAGCTAATGCTCAGTTGTCCGTTGCTTTTGAAGAAGCCACCCACCAAGTTGGGTGGCTTTTTTGTAGTTGTTGGGCGAGGGCAGTTTCATCTCC
>JBNKOQ010000268.1:0-5319 GCA_050294735.1 Roseibium sp.
AGCGGACGGGGGCGCTCTGAATGACATCGTGCTGGGCTAGGTCCTCCGGTTTGCGGGGGATGCCGCAGCGGGCCAGATAATCAGGGCTGGCGACGACTGTGGGACTGACCGTGCCGATGGTGATGCCGACAAGGCTGCTGTCTTCAAGCGGGCCGATACGCACAGCAACGTCGATCCCCTCTTCCACCACACGGACATTCCGGTCGAGCAGCATCATTTGAACCGTCATGGCGGGATGGGCTGTCAGCAGTTCAGTGACGACCGGCAGCACATGCAGCCGGCCAAAGAGAACCGGAGCGGTGATATGAAGTTCGCCGCGGGGCTCCCCCTGACGGCCGATCATGGCTTGTTCGGTTTCCCGCCAGTGTTGCAGCATATCGCGGGCTTTTTCGAGCAGGGCATGACCATCCTCGGTCAATCGCACCGAACGGGTCGTGCGGTGAAACAGCGTGGTTCCCAGCTGCTCTTCCAGCTGTCCGATGGAGCGGGTCATTGCCGGCGGCGATATGCGCAGCTCCCGTGCCGCCTTGGCAAAGTTTTTGTGTTCGGCAACTGCAACGAAGGCGGCCAGGGCGTCCAGACGGTCCATTTATTATTCCTGAAATTGGAATAGTTATTTCCACAATGAGATTATTATCGAAAATTACGAAACATACTAGTTATGTCTCATGCCTGGAACCTACTTTCATCACCTGTTTAGCAAACACGCCCGCAGACTGCAGCGTCTGGCGGGTTCACGCGAGATCTACGCGCGCCGCGAGGAAGCCGCGCGCGGAGAACCTGACACGCTGACCGACCGCGAAACCGTGTTCATTGCCGGTCGGGACAGCTTCTATATGGCCAGTGTCACCGACACCGGCTGGCCTTACGTCCAACATCGCGGAGGACCGGCCGGATTTGTGAAATGCCTTGGCTCGAACCGCCTTGGCTTCGCCGATTATGGCGGCAACCGCCAGTATGTTTCTACCGGAAACCTTCTGGCCGACGGGCGGGTGTCGCTGTTCTTCATGGACTATGCCGCGCGCCGCCGTCTCAAGCTGATCGGCCATGCCTCCATCGAGGAATTGGACAAGTTTCCGGAGCTGACACGCGGCGACCCTGTTCAACAGGGCGAGCGTGCCGTTCTGATCGATGTGGTCGGGTTCGACTGGAATTGCCCCAAATTTATCACCCCACGGTTCAGCCCCGAAGAAATCGAGCGGGAGCGTGAAGCCGCAATACTCTTGAAAGGAGATCAAAATGACTGAACCGCTGACAAAAGGCGCCCACCATATCGGTTTGACCGTGCGAGACCTCGACGAGGTGCGCAAATTCTTTTGCGATGTTCTTGGCTGGAATGTTGTCCGTGAAGTGCCCAGTTATCCGGCTGTGTTCGTCTCCGACGGAGCGACGCTGCTGACATTGTGGCGGGCTGCTGACCCCGAGACGGCTGTCGGGTTCGACCGGCGCACCAACGTGGGACTTCACCATTTGGCATTCGGTGTGGCCGATGATCAGGCGCTGGCGGAAGTCCACACCCGCGTAAGCGCCCATCCGGGCACTGCCATCGAGTTTGCCCCGGAGCCTATCGGCGAGGGAGCTACCACACGCCATTTCATCTGCGCCATACCAGGTGGTATCCGCATCGAGTTTGCAACGCCCTTTGCCTGATCCGTGCGGCTCCGCCTTCCTCCTCGTGCGGGGAAGGTGGAGCCTGCGAAGGTCAGATTTTCCGGGCGACAATGAACCGGTTGGGCGGTTTGGCTGGATAGGTGCCGGTCTCCAGAATTTCGAAGCCTTCCGCCGTTATGAGTGCCTCCAGGTCGCGCACCTTCAGGATGCGGAGAAAGGGGGCTTTCCCGATTTTCTGCATGACCCAAATGATCGGGCGAAAGATTGGGTTTGCATCCGCCAGGCACACTGTCTTGGAAATGAGCAGTCCGCCGGGTTTTAAAAGGTCGCGCATATGGCGAACACCCAGGGCGGTGTCTTGCAGCAGATGCAGCAGATTGAAGGCGAGCACCACATCGAACGGTGCCCCGTCAATAAAGTCCGCTTCAATGTCTGCTTTCCTGAACTGTACGTTGGACGGCCCGCCGCTGTTGAGCTTCCCTTCGGCGATAGCAATCATCTCACCTGACAGGTCCGTAGCGACAATACTTTGAACCGCGTCTGCGAGTTTCAATGCCGTCGTACCAGTGCCGCAGCCGATTTCCAGTATCGTGTCGGACGGGTTCAGATGGGCACGGGTGCGATCAAGCGTTTCTGCATAGGCGGTTTCATTCCTCACCGGCATCTTTGCGTAGCGGGCAGCAACCTTGTCCCAAAAGCTGGCGTTGTTTTTCATTCTAAATCCTCATCGCCTCAAGGGCTGAACCATTGGGGTGTCTATAGGCCAAACCAGAACAGAAAAAAATTGCATAATATCGCATGGTTTCTATACATAAATGCATGAATTCACGAGAGGCAAGTTTTGACTGGAACCAGGCGCGCGCATTTCTGGCGGCTGCGGAGCTTGGCTCGCTGTCTGCCGCGGCAAAGGCGCTGGGGCTCACGCAGCCGACAGTTGGCCGTCAGGTTGCCGCGCTGGAAAACAGCCTGGGGGTTGTTCTGATCGAGCGGGTTGGCCGCTCCATCGTGGTTACCGAGACTGGCCTTGCCCTTCTGCCAGCACTGCGCGCCATGGGAGAAGCCGCGCTGGAAGTCGGGCTGGCAGCTTCGGGCAAGGCGAATGCGGTCGAGGGAAGGGTGAGTATTTCTGCGAGCGACGTCATGGCTGCATTCGTCTTGCCGCCTATTCTGGCCGAACTCAGACAGGAGGCTCCGGGTATCGAAGTGGAAGTGATCGGCTCCAATACCTTGTCGGACCTGCGCCGCCGGGAGGCCGATATCGCCATTCGCCACGTGCGTCCCAGCCAACCGGATCTGGTTGCAAGGCTTCTGCGTGAAGCGAATGCCTATCTCTACGCTTCCGAGAGCTTGATGGAACGCATCGGCACGCCAGATTGCCTGAATGATCTGTCGGGCGAGGTTTTTGTCGGGTTTGGCGACCGGGATGAAATGGCCGGACACCTGAACAGCATCGGCCTTGACGTCAGTCCGGACAACATCAAGGTCAATTCGGCCAGCGGCGTCGTCGGCTGGCAAATGGTGCGTGAGGGGCTTGGCATTGGGATCATGGCTGAGGAAGTGGCGCTGCGGACCTCCGGAGTTGTTCGTGTCCTGGCCGACATGAAGCCGGTGCGGTTCCCCGTCTGGCTGGTCACCCATCGGGAATTGAACACCTCCCGCAGGATCCGGCTGGTGTTTGATTTTCTCGCAACACACCTGTCCGGCGCCAACTCTACCGCGTAAGGGTCATTCCCCAGCGGTCAGCCTGGCTGCTGCCGTTTCCGGTTCGCGGTGTTCCAGTGCCCAGGCGTATATCTGGCCCAGAATATCTGCGAGGCTTTTGCCCTTGGCGGTCAGGCCATAACGAACCCGGTTGCGGGCGTCTTTCAATTCCATGCGGGACACGAGACCGATGTCTTCCAGCTCTCGCAGGCGCTCGGTCAGAACCTTCCGGCTGACATCTGGAAAAACCCTGCTCAACTCCAGAAAATGATGGTCGCCAATGGCAAGGCAATTGAGGATCTTGGGTGTGTGTTTGCCGCCGATACTTCTCAGTGTTTCAGCCACCGGGCATTCGTTCAGATCATCGTCCAGGACCCAGGGTTTGTAGCCTGCTTCGGTCATGAAATTCCACCTTGTTTCGGCCTACCGGTTACCGGAAAGTGCCTAATTGAGGTCCCTCCCGGGAGCCGCTAACGCTAGGGTCCGAACCCTAGCGGCAAAGCTGGCCGGCGTGCAACCGGCAAAGACAGGAGATGACCTTGATGAGTGCCCCACGGGTGGAAAAAATTGCCATTTGGCCGCTGGATATGATCAACGCCTACCTGCTGGTTCTGGAGGTCGGTGCCGTTCTCGTGGACTGCGGGTTGCCAGGGTCGGAAAGTAAGGTCGAAAGGGCGCTTGCCCGCAACGGCCTGGGCTGGCGGGATATCCGCCTGATAGCGATCACCCATGGCCATGTCGATCACGTCGGGGCCGCCAAAGCCATCCGGCACCTGTCGGGCGCGCCGGTTTTGATGCACCAGAAGGATGTGCCCTATGCGGAGGGCGTTAAACCCTCCATCCGCGTCACCAACCGGTTCGGTCACCTGTTCAAAATGACGGGAGCCATCGAAACGCCGTTCGAGACCTTCACTCCCGATATCGTCGCCTGCGGGCCTGACCCGCTGGACCTTGACGACTTCGGCCTGAGAGGCTGTTTCCTGCATACGCCCGGGCATACGCCGGGATCTGCGAGCGTTCTGCTGCCGGGCGGAGCGGTGATGGCAGGGGATCTTCTGGCCTCAGGCCTTCTTCTGGGTGGTATGGCCTTCACCAGCCGGCCCAAACAGCTGCATTTCGAGGAAGACAGCGCGGCCACCATTGCGTCCCTGAAGAAGCTGCTCGGCCTTGGTGCCGGGACTTTTCACCTTGGTCATGGCGGACCTCTATCGGCACAGGCCGTCCGAAGGTATCTGGACCGGTGTGAAACGCTTTAGCGACGGTCCACTTTCCAAGTCATCCTGGAAACAGTTTTCCTGCCTGTCTGGTTTTGAGGGGCCCTGGCAGGCCGCCGATTGCAAAAGCGGGAGCAACTGGTGCTGCCCCCGCCTATTCCAAGATGGGAGTGTCGTCAGCTTTGAGCAGGCTGTGCAGCGGGCGTGCCGTCAACAATCATCTGATCGATGACCACGCTGTCCTCGACGCTCTTCAGGGCCAGGTTGGCCTGATGGTATTTCTGGTCCTTCATATCTTGAGCCGCTTTGTCGATATTGCTCTTCAGCTGGTCATAGGGAACGGCCACATAGGTGTAGCTGACGGCCTGATCAATCAGCGAGGCGTGTTCGATTGCCGCCTTGTTGTCCCCTTGCTGCATGGCCGCCTTGGCCTTCTGCAAGTGTCCGGATTCCGTTGGCTTCAGAGCGTAATCATCTTGGACGGAGATCTGGGCGTTGATTGGCAGGAAGCGGGTGCCATCTGACGCGGTTTTGTCTTTTGTGTCCAATTTGGCCACCTTGTCGAGGGTCGTGGCATCCTTGTCCGCCGTTGCAGTCAAGGTCCGCGCCTTCTGGATGTAGCTCTGGGCGGCATCTGTGTCGCCGTTATAGATTGCGATCCGGGCGGCATGCACGTTGTTCAGCGCGGAAAGCCCATCGTCGGAAAGTTTCAGGAAGTCCTTGGCCACGGCTTTGGAGGTGCTCGCGTCCATTTCCTGATGGGCGGCGACTTGATGTGAGGCTTCGGTCGCAT
>JBNKOQ010000269.1:0-5318 GCA_050294735.1 Roseibium sp.
AGCTGTCTGCTGGCTGTCTTCTTCCAGAACGGCAATGGTTTCGCTGCCGTCTGGCGCGGTATCGACCTCAAGGTCGACAGAGGCGACTGTCACCGTCTCGCCGGAAGCGGTGGCGTCTGGGCTGCTTCCTGCCTCGAGTTTCGCTGCGAATTGGCGGCGCAGGTTTGCCCGGGCCAGAGCAGCGGCAAGGGCTGTCTTGGCGGCGTCCAGGGCGGTAGCACTTTTGTCGGCTTCCGGAGCCTCCGCCACGGGCGTCTCTGCCTGAAGCAGCTCCACTTTCGCGGCGACAATTCTGGCAATTTCCTGCGGACTGGGTGTGGAGCTTGTCTGCTGCTGAGGGTTGCCGGTGAGGGGCACTCTACCGGACTGGACAGATGTGGCCGCCGATGCCCGTTGCTCGTCTGCCGGTATGGTCAGGGCATAAGTTGCGGCAAGACCGGACACTCCGGCAAGAAGGCCGAACAGGGCCATCTGCTTGCCACGGAGCCCGGACTTAGGGGCTCCCCGGCCATTCGAAATGGTAGGTTTTGTATTCTGCTGCATAAGGGTCAAACTACGCGTCCCCGCGCGGCGAAGACGACCGCGCAATACTCAGGTTTACTCTGCGGCAGACCTTCATTCCCCGGAGGGTCCGCTCGCTGCTGTCTTCACTATGGGAAATCTTGGTAACCAAGACGTTTACGCACTCGCATAATCATTGGATGATGACCAAAAATGGCCATTTTCGGGCATCCTGTGCATAGTAAATCAATTCCCGGAAACAGGATTAACAACAGGTTATTGTCAGTTTTGCTCAGGCTGATCGCTGTCTCTTCCTGAGCGCGGCGCATGAGCCGGGAATCGGTTGCCTCGTCGGACCGGCGGGCAGGTGGCGGAAAAGCGAGGAGCCGGAGGGCTTGTCAGCCTCGCCTTTTGGCCGGTTTTATTGACGAACGTAGGAAAAACCGAGACAGAAGTATGCCCGGGCATTCGTTCTAAATGGCTTCTCAGTTCGTTAAAGTGGCGTACTGTTGAACCTGTTCCGCTGTCACACCGACCTTGGTCTGGTTGCGGTTGAAGTTGTAGACGACGTTGTTGTGGCCGGGCAGCGAAAAGCTGACGTTGTCACCATCGGTCAGAAGCATGCGGATGCGGTTTGGTGTTGCGTTCGCCGACACATAGGTCGCCACCACTTCATAGCCCCCGGAGGCTTCGGTGAAGTAGACCGACATGTCCAGACCGGCTTCGTGCAGTGTGGCGCCTTGCATCGGCGCTGTCAGGGAAATTTCGCCCGCGCCGGCAGAAACAGGGGCCAGGACGGCTAGTACAGTGAGCGTTTTGATCAGTTTCGACATCTTCAAAGTCCTCGTAACGAGTACCTCCCATTGGAGGTATGACGAAAACCCGGGAGCATTGAAAATCAATAATGGTTATGGGCGGGATAGGCTGAATGGATCTTAGGCGCAGTGATCTTGGCCTGTTGCTGTCGCTGGATGTTCTTCTTGAGGAACGCAGCGTCACGGCGGCCAGCCGCCGCCTCGGGATCAGTCAGCCGGCGCTTTCCGCGCAGCTTTCCCGCCTCCGGCATCTGTTCGGCGATGACCTTCTGATCGGCAGCGCCCATGGCATGGTGCTGACGCCGCGGGCCGAACTGCTCAAGGCGCCGTTGCATGATCTGCTGGAAAGCCTGAATGAGCTGGTCCAGACCGAAGCGGGCTTCGATCAGCAGACCATAGAACGAACCTTTCGGGTCGCCGCGTCCGATCTGGCGCATCTTCATGTTCTGCCGCGTCTGCTACCGAAACTTGCCCGGCAGGCTCCGGGTATCATCCTGGATGCTGTTGCTCTCAATGTCGACCATCTGGGCGAGAAGATGGAGCGCGGCGAGATTGACATGACGGTCGCCAGTGCGGAGAACACTCCGGACGGCTTTCCGGCGCGCAAGGTCTGGGAGTATGAGTTCCGCTATCTGTTCCGCAAAGACCATCCGTTGGCCGGGCCGGATCTGTCGCTGGAAGCCTTCTGCCAGCTCGGGCATCTATCGGTCGCGATCACAAGCGGGCGGCTGTTTGCCGATCTGGACGACGTTCTGCGGCAAAAGGGGTTGAAACGGAACATTGCCTGTTCGGTGCCGAACTTCCTGCTGGTACCGGAGATCGTGCGGAACTCCGACAAGGTTGCCGTTGTTCCAAGCAATCTGGCGGACCTTGATCACCCGGGCCTTGAATCCCTGCCCATCCCGCTGGACATTCCGCCGGTGACCATCCATCTCAGCTGGCACCCCCGTTTCAAGCGCGACCTGGCCCATAAGTGGATGCGGGATCTGATTGTCGAGGTTGTCCGCGATTGATCCGGCGGGCAGGCCGCTTGCATCCACTTCAGGAGGGGGCAGGCTTCAGGCACGTCACAGGTCGATGAGCTGCTGTTTATGAGCCTGAAGCCTGGTCTTGGATCAATGCGCCAGCATCTCACCGACGATCTGGTCTCCACTCAATGATGAGGGATAATAGGTCGGCCAGTTGGTCACTTCTTTCAGCAAGGCTGCACGGTCGTCTCCCCAATAGAGATGATAATGATCGGCTTGCGCGGGGGCCACACGGTGGTCGCTGAACTGAATGAACCGGGGCGCTTTTTCGTCGCCGCCTGTTTTCTTGAAGATGTAGCGCACGCCCCGGTTTCCGGCCTTGTAGGTCAGGATTTCGTATCCATCGTCGCCATAATGCCCTTGGACCGGTCCAGCCTCACTGTAGAAGGTGACATCGCCGCCCTTGATGGTGATGCGGTCAACGTCGGTGCGATACCCGATTTCATAGTACGCGCGGTACTCCGCTGCCGTCTTGGAGCCATGTTCCGCCTTGTGCGCCATAACCGGGTCCAGGATGCCTTCCGTTAAATACGGATAGACGGACTGCCAGTCGCCCTGCCAGTCCGAAAGCGTGCGGTCTTCGATTTGGCTGTCCTTGAAGTGCCCCTTGTAAATAGCCATGCTGGATGTGTCCGAGTGGCTGTGCGCATCACTATGTGAATGCTGATGTTCCGAGGTTTTGTCGAGGTCCTGATTGGTCTGCGCTTGTGCACCGGCAAGCAGCATCGAGCCAATCGCAAACGCGCCGAAATACTTGAGGATCTCAGTTTGCATTTTCCTAATATCTCCAGTGAGTGCCGGACAAAGCACTTCTTGTTTGTACGATTGTAATGTTATTACGTAACAGTTATGATTTAGGCTAATTCTCTCAACCTGACAAGAGGGGATTTTGTTCCGCTACGGGCGGCGGAACAGTTCTCGCCAGGAAGCATCATCCCGATGGGGAGAACGATCTCGGTCCGTGAGCCAGATGACGAAACGAACCGGTGTGAATAGCTGCGAGTCGTCCGGTTCCTAGGCTCCGACCCTTGACCTTCGCCCCCCTCCGTGGCACCTGTCGCAGCAATTGGCGGGGCCGTGTCTCCGCCTCAGATATTTCAACCGGTTCCGACGGAAAACGAAAAGCCATGTCGAGCGATGTCCCGGCGCATATGCGTCCTGAAAACTCCTTCCAAGGCCTGATCCTGACCTTGCAGCGCTACTGGGCCGATCAGGGCTGCGTGGTGCTTCAGCCTTATGACATGGAAGTCGGCGCGGGCACGTTCCATCCGGCAACGACCTTGCGCTCGCTCGGGCCGCGTCCCTGGAAGGCCGCTTATGTACAGCCGTCCCGCCGTCCGACGGATGGCCGTTACGGCGAAAACCCGAACCGGCTGCAGCATTATTATCAGTTCCAGGTGATCCTGAAGCCCTCTCCGGCCAATTTGCAGGAGCTTTATCTCAACTCGCTCTACGCCATCGGACTCGATCCGAAAGTGCACGATATCCGCTTTGTCGAGGACGATTGGGAAAGCCCGACGCTTGGTGCCTGGGGCCTTGGCTGGGAATGCTGGTGCGACGGTATGGAAGTCTCCCAGTTCACTTACTTCCAGCAGGTTGCCGGTTTTGAGTGCTCGCCGGTCTCCGGTGAACTGACCTACGGTCTGGAACGCATCGCCATGTATGTTCAGGGCGTCGATAACGTCTATGACCTGAACTACAACGGCATGGAAGGCGACAACAAGGTCACCTATGGCGACGTCTTCCTGCAGGCCGAGCAGGAATATTCCCGCCACAACTTCGAGCATGCCGATACGGAGATGCTGTTCCGCCACTTCAAGGATGCGGAAGGCGAGTGCAAGGCGCTGCTGGACGCTGGCGCCAAGGCGCAGGCAGACGCGGGAGCGAGTGTGCATCAGGTGGTGCTGCCGGCCTACGACCAGTGCATCAAGGCCTCCCACGCGTTCAACCTGCTGGATGCCCGGGGCGTGATCTCCGTGACGGAGCGTCAGAGCTACATCTTGCGGGTGCGTGAGCTGGCCAAGGCCTGCGGCGCGGCCTTCCTGGAGACGACAGCGGGCGGCGTTGGATATCACAACAAGGCGGGAAGCTGACCAGCTCTTAAATCGCCGTTGCAAGACCTGCGCCCTGCCGGATCGAAGCGCCAGTGCCTTCTGTCCCGCAGGGCGTATGTGTTTGATCTGTTTGTGTCAGGTCGGTGCGTGGTAATTATATCACTTTGAAAACTCAATAGTGCACCGTGTGGTGCTGGTTTCTCCAATATTGATTTATGTCAATGTTGGGGGAGGTCTTCAGGCGCAAGTCGGAGGCAAGGCGGGGGCTCTTGCATCGACTCATGGAGACAAGAATGAATATAAAATGGACCGGTTTGCTGGGGCTGTTGGCTTCAGCGGGGATTTTGGCGTCCGGTTATCAAGCACAGGCTGCTGACATGGCCACGGTCGAGGCGACACCCCAGATTCAGACCATCGCGCCGTCGAGCCCCTGGCAGATCCGCATCCGCGCGCTTGGCGTTATCACCGAAGACAATGGTTCGGTTGACGGCATTGCCGGGTCGGACCTGTCGTTCTCCGATACGGTGACACCGGAACTGGATATCAGCTACTTCTTCACCGACAACATCGCGGCTGAGCTCATTCTGGGTACGACTTTTGCCAATGTCGATGGTGAGGGCACTATTGCCGGACTTGGTCAGATCGGCAAAACCTGGGTGCTGCCGCCAACCCTGACCCTGCAGTACCATTTCACCAACTTCGGCAAGTTTCAGCCCTACCTCGGTGCTGGTGTGAACTACACCATCTTCTACAACCAGTCAGCCGGCAGCGCCGACAAGCTGCATGTGCACAACGCCTGGGGTGCTGCCCTTCAGGCAGGCTTCGATTACATGATCGACGACCATTGGGGCGTCAACCTGGACGTCAAGAAGCTGTTTTTGGAACCCGACTTCGACGTGACCGTTGCGGGCACGAAAATG